>DASQSQ010000575.1:0-6604 GCA_035642315.1 Mycobacterium sp. | reverse complement strand
TCCATATGACCACCACGGCGCCCGGCCCCGCTACCGCCGCGCTGTCGCGGCCGTTGTTCCGCTCACTGGGGACCGTCGCCGTCTTCATCCTCCCAGCCCTGGTGGTGCGCATCGCCGGCATCCACCCGAGTCCGATCCTGGGCCTGATCACGTATGGAGCCGCGGTCGTGGCGGCCAGCTTCGTGCTGGCGTGGGCTGCAGAAGCCGCCCAGATCGACGTCTCGGGCGGCTTGGCGGTCGCGGTGCTGGGGGTCATCGCCGTCCTGCCCGAATACGCGGTCGACCTGTATTACGCCTACACCGCAGGCCACGTGCCCGAGTACACCCAGTACGCCGCGGCGAACATGACCGGCTCGAATCGGCTGCTGATGGGTCTCGGGTGGCCGGTCGTCGTTCTGGTCAGCATTCTGGTGGCACGCAGGGCCACCGGCCGCAAGGTCGGCGAACTGGATCTCGACGTCAGCAACCGCGTGGAGATCGGCTTTTTGATGTTCGCCGGGGTGGCCGCCTTCCTGGTACCCGTGACCGGCCGCATCCACATCGCCTTCGGCGTGATCTTGCTGGGGTGGTTCGGTTACTACCTGTACAAGCTCAGCCGCGGCGACGTCGAGGAACCCGAACTGGTCGGCACCGCCGCGGCGCTCGGAGCACTTTCGGACCGGACCCGCCGCATCGTGGTGTCGCTGCTGTTCATCTTCGCCGCGTCGGTGATCGTAACGTGTGCAAAACCCTTCGCCGAGAACCTGATCGACGCCGGCACCCAGCTGGGGATCGATCGCTTCCTGCTGGTGCAGTGGCTGGCGCCGTTGTCCTCGGAGGCTCCGGAATTCATCATCGCCACCATCTTCGCGGCCAGAGGCAAGGGCGCGATCGCGATCGCGACGTTGATCTCGTCGAAGGTCAACCAGTGGACCCTGCTCGTGGGGTCGTTGCCGGTGGCCTTCATTATCGGCGGCGGAGGCACGTCGATCCAACTGGACGGCCGCCAGATCGAGGAGATGGTGCTGACCGCCGTGCAGACGCTGATGGGCGTGGCGATGATCCTCGGCCTGCGGTTCCGCCGCTGGTCCGCCTGGGCGCTGCTCGGCTTGTTCGTCGTGCAGTTCCCGATCACCTCGACCGAAGGCCGTATGGTGCTCAGTGCTGTCTACGCGGTGATCGCCGTAGTCGCGCTGGTGATGAACCGCCGCCAGCTAGTGCCAACGCTGTTGGCGCCCTTCGCCGGTCGCGCCAAGCGGCACGGCGGACATCCGCATGAGCCGGCCGATCAGGTGCCCGCACACTAGCCCCTTGACACCTGTCAAGTTTCGCGGCGGTACAGTCTGCGCATGCAGATCCGTGAGCATCTCGGCGCCAACAAGCCCGCTGTCATCCTTCATCCGTCCGGAACGGTCGTCACCTTCGACGAGCTGGAAGCCCGCGCCAATCGGCTGGCGCACTTCTTCCGCAGTGCGGGCCTGGTCGAGGGCGACGCCGTCGCGATCCTCATGGAGAACAACGAACACATCCACGTGGTGATGTGGGCAGCGCGGCGCAGCGGCCTGTACTACGTGCCGATCAACACCCACCTGACCGCGCCGGAGGCCGCCTACATCGTCGACAACAGCGCCGCCAAGGCGATCGTCGGTTCAGCCGCGCTGCGCAAGACCTGCGAGAACCTCGCCGAGCACCTTCCCGCCGGCCTGCCGCCATTGTTGGCAATTGCCTTGGACGAGGAAGAGGCCGATCTCGACGGCTGGCAGCGCTACCCGGAATGCGTTGCCGGCCAACCCGATACGCCGATCGACGATGAAGTCGAAGGCGATCTGCTGCAGTACTCGTCAGGAACCACCGGCCGGCCCAAGGGGATCAAGCGCGAACTGCCGCACGTTCCGCCCGCCGAGGCGGCCGGGATGATGTCGGCGCTGGTCGGATTCTGGATGCATCCCGGCGCGGTCTATCTGAGCCCGGCGCCGCTGTACCACACCGCACCGTCGGTGTGGTCGATGAGCGTTCAGGCCGGCGGCATCACCACCGTCGTCCTGGAGAAGTTCGACCCCGAAGGCTGCCTTGAGGCCATCCAGCGCCACCGGGTGACGCACGGTCAATTCGTGCCGGCCATGTTCACCCGGATGTTGAAACTTCCTGATTCCGTTCGCAATTCGTACGATATCTCGACTCTCGAGCGGGTGATGCACGCGGCGGCGCCGTGCCCGGTGGAGATCAAGAAACAGGTGATCGACTGGTGGGGGCCGATCGTCGACGAGTATTACGCGTCCTCCGAGGCGATCGGGTCCACGTTGATCACCGCCGAGGAGTGGCTGGCGCATCCGGGCTCGGTGGGCAAGCCGATGGCCTGCGAGATCCACATTCTCGACGAGGACGGCAATGAGCTCCCGCCGGGACAAGCCGGCGAAATCTACTTCGCGGGCGGGTACGACTTCGAATACCTCAACGACGCAGCGAAAACCGCGGCCTCCCACGACAAGCACGGCTGGGCGACCGTCGGCGACGTCGGCTACCTCGACGACGACGGCTACCTGTACCTGACCGACCGCCGTCACCACATGATCATCTCCGGCGGCGTCAACATCTACCCGCAGGAGGCCGAGAACCTATTGGTCACCCATCCAAAGGTGCTCGACGCGGCGGTGTTCGGCATTCCCGACGACGAGATGGGCCAAAGCGTCAAGGCGGTGGTACAGACCGTCGACCCGGCCGATGCCACCGATGAATTCTCCGACGAACTACTGGTCTGGCTGCGAGACCGCTTGGCGCACTACAAGTGTCCGCGGTCGATCTCGTTCGAAGCGCAGCTGCCGCGCACCGACACCGGCAAGTTGTACAAAAACGAACTGGTCACGAAGTATTCGGTGTGACGCTACGCATCGTCGACGTGTCGGAGCCGGTCTCCGACGTCGATGCCGCGGCCCTTGCCGTCCCGGTAGTGGCGGTCGGGCCGCTCGCGCGAGCATCCGAATTCTGGTTGCAGCACGCGACATTCACCCTCACCGAGGACGATACTGACGATCGCCGGGCAATCACCGTCCCGTCGATCGACTCGGCGATCAACGAATTGACCACACGGGTGAACCGGTGGCCGAGGGCCGCAGCGGTCTGTGACGACGTGCTGCGGTCGGTAGATCCGGCCGGCCCAACGCTGCCCGGTGTGGTGACCGAATCGCTGGCCTACTCCACCTTGCAGGGGGGTCCGGAGTTCGCCCGGTGGCTGGCCGAGCGCGGCCCGGCCAGCATGCCCGGCAGCGCCGATCCGGTGCGGGCCGAACGCGATGGCAACACGCTGCGGGTCGCGTTCAACCGGCCGCAACGCCACAACGCGTTCTCCACCGATGCCCGCGCCGCGCTGCTGGAGGCGTTGACCGTCGCGCAGCTCGACCCATCGGTCGACGAGGTCGTGCTGACCGGCAATGGGCCGTCGTTCTGCAGCGGCGGCGATCTCGCCGAATTCGGGACGTTCAGCGACCCTGCCAGCGCACACCTGGCCCGCACCCGCTACAGCCCCGCGCTAGTGCTCGACGCGCTCTCTGCCCGGCTCGGGCAAGCGTGCCGTGCCGAGGTTCACGGTCAGGTGCTGGGCAGCGGATTGGAGATGGCCGCGTTTTGCGGTCGGGTAGTGTCCCGGCCCGATGCGGTATTCGGGTTGCCCGAGCTGAGCCTGGGTCTGATCCCCGGTGCCGGCGGCACCGTCAGCGTGACGCGGCGGATAGGCCGTTGGCGCACAGCATATTTGGTGCTTAGTGGATTGACAATCGACGTCGAGACCGCCGTGACCTGGGGCCTCGTGGATGCGACGACTGGGAGGCAGTGATGGGGCACAAGGCGACCGTGGAGATTGTGCTCGACTGTGCAGAGCCAAAGCGGCTCGCTAAATTCTGGCGCGATGCCCTCGACTATCGCGACTACTACAACGACGCGAATCTGACCGTGCTCGTTCCCAAAGAACAGACCGCTGCACCGCTTCTTCTCCAGCGAGTGCCGGAACCTAAGGCGGGCAAGAACCGCATGCACATCGACATTGTGGTCGACGACGTTGAGGTCGAGGTTCACCGGCTAGAGGCACTCGGCGCTCGTCGCATCGACGATGGCGTGCAGAGCTTCGGGGGAACCCGATGGGTCGTTATGTCCGACCCCGAGCAGAACGAGTTCTGCGTCTCCACCGGAGTGGAGTGGTAACACCCGAAGCATGAGACATGTTCGTCGCCTTACTCTTTGGGCAGGGTGTCGAGCGCGGCCAGGATGTCGCTGACCTCGGTGCGCGTGGTGTAGTTGGGGTGCACATCGATCCAGCGAATCACCCCGGTTGCATCGACGATGACGACCGTGGGCATGGGCAGCCCGTCGCTGCCGTCGGCGTTGAGGTCGGGCAGATCGACACCGATCGAGCGCTGCGCAGCTTGGGCATCCTCGGTCGGAGCGGTCATCACGCCGAGGCGTGCGGCTACCTTGTTGCCTGGGTCGGACAGAACAGTGAACGTCAACTCGTTTTTCTCCCGGGACGACAGTGAACCGTCGGGCTTCTGCGGGCTGATGGCCACCAGTGCGATGCCTTTGTCGTCCAGGGTCGGGACCAGGTCGTCCTGATAGGCGCGCAGCGCCAGATTGCAGTAGGGACACCACGCGCCGCGATAGAACACGACGACTGCGGTGCGCCCGCCCAGCGTCGTCGACAGTGTGGTCGGTGCGCCGTCGACGTCGAGGAGGTCGAAGTCGCCAAGGCTATCGCCGGGTTGGGCGACGCCGTCGGGGATTCCGCGGGCGTCCAGGCCGGCCTGTTCGGCCCTGAACGCGTTGAGCACCTCGTTGGGGATCTGGCCCGCGATGCCGTCGTGCATCTTGGCCACCCGATCGACGATCGTGGTGCGGTTGGTGTCAGCAGAGGTAGTCATCAGCCAGCCTTTCAGATGTATGCCGTTGCTATGCAATGGGTTCCGGCATCGGTGCAATTTCGAGACAAGGCGAGCTTGCGCGAAGAAAAATGGAGTGTCAACTCCAAAAATCAATTCGACGGTGGGGGCGGATTTTGGAGTTGACACTCCATTTTCGTCGGGCTGCAATTGAGAGCGATCGCCCGCGAGAAAGCGACTTGAATGCCAACGACCGCACCAGAGAAACTCACACCCAAGGGCCGTGCGACCCGCGAGCGGATTGTCGTCGCCGCGGCCGAATTGATGTCCCGGCATGGAGTGGGCGGCACCACCATCGAGGACATCCAGGAAGCCGCCGCGGTGAGCACCTCGCAGATGTATCACTACTTCGCCGACAAAGGTGACCTGGTCGCGGCAGTTATCGACTTCACGACCGAGCAGGTCCTGGCAGTGCAGCGACAGGGGCTTGACCGCCTCGAATGCCTCGACGACCTTCACCGGTGGCGCGACATCATGGTCAACATGGTGCGCAGCCTGGGCTGTGCGGGCGGCTGCCCGATCGGATCGCTGGCTAACGAACTCGCTGAGATCGATCCATTGGCTCGTGCACAATTGATGCGGTCATTCGCTCAGTGGGAGAAAATGATTCACGACGGACTCGTGGTGATCGCGGCGCGTGGCGAACTGCCCGAGGGTACCGACATCCAGCAAGTGGCATTGGCGATGCTGACCGCGATACAAGGTGGTCTGCTGCTCAGTCAGGTTCGGCGGGACACCGCTCCGCTGGAAGCTGGCGTCAACACGATGATTGACTACCTCCGCAGACTTGGAGTCCGCTAGACCGAATGCCTCCCGCTCAGATCCCGCCCCGGGACACCAGTTGTCCGGCGATGACGTTGCGCTGAATCTCATTGGTGCCCTCGCCGACGATCATCAGGGGGGCGTCACGGAAGTAGCGCTCGACGTCATATTCGGTGGAGTACCCGTAGCCGCCGTGGATGCGTACCGCGTTGAGCGCGATCTCCATGGCGACTTCGGAGGCGAACAGTTTGGCCATCCCGGCCTCCATGTCGCAGCGTTCGCCGCTGTCGTAGCGTTCGGCGGCGTAGCGGGTGAGCTGGCGTGCGGCGGTGAGTTTGGTTGCCATGTCGGCCAGGTAGTTGCCGACGGCCTGATGCTTCCAGATCGGCTGGCCGAAACTTTCCCGCTGCTGCGCGTAGGCCAGCGCATCCTCCAGCGCGGCGGTCGCGACCCCAAGGGCACGCGATGCGACCTGAATACGGCCCGTCTCAAGGCCTTTCATCATCTGTGAAAAACCCTTGCCCGCTTCGCCGCCAAGAATCGCCGACGCCGGCACCCGGTAGCCGTCGAACGACAGCTCGCAGGTCTCTACCCCCTTGTAGCCCAGCTTGGGCAGATCGCGCGACACCGTCAGCCCCGGGCCGTGCTCGACGAGCAACACCGAAATGCCGGTGTGCCGCGGCGTGGCGGAAGGGTCGGTCTTGCACAGCAGCGCGATCAGTCCTGACCGGCGCGCGTTGGAAATCCACGTCTTGGAGCCATTGACCAGCAGATCCTTGCCGTCGGGCATTGCGGTCGTCGACATGTTCTGCAGATCGCTGCCACCGCCGGGCTCGGTGAGCGCCATCGTTGCCCGCAGCTCGCCGCTGGCCATCGGCGGCAAGTACCGCTGCTTCTGCTCTTCGGTGCCGAACAGGGTGAGCAGCTTGGCCACTACG
>DASQSQ010000574.1:0-2103 GCA_035642315.1 Mycobacterium sp. | reverse complement strand
ACTTGCCTGGGTGATCGACAAGTTCAAGGCGTGGACCTGGCCGCCCGACACAATGCCCGAAGACATCCTCGGCACTGATCGCATCCTCGAGCATGTGTCGCTCTACTGGTTCACTCGCACCGCCGGCAGCAGCGCATACATCGGTTATGCCGCCCGCTCCTGGGGTCCGCCGGCCGAACCCTCCGGCGTACCCACTGCGTTCCTCGAACTCGCACACGACATCGGCATCCGATCGCTTGTAGAACGCGAGCACCATGTACAACGTTGGACCGACATCAACCACGGCGGACATTTCGCCGCGATGGAAGAGCCCAAGATCCTCGTTGGTGACGTCCGCGCATTCTTCCGTGGCGTCCGCTGATCCGCACCGCGTGAGACCGAGACCTCCGATGGCGCCTCGGCGGACTGAGGACGCGTGGCTCAGGGGCCCAGCCGATGGGATGCCGACGCGGGCGGAGCGCAACCTCCGGTCTGTCGTCGTTGGTTTCGTCGTTGCGGATTTCTGCAGGGAACGCTGGCTGATTGTCGTCAGCCGGTGAACTTCTCCAGTCCACGCAACTTGTTCATCACGTCAAGCGCGGCGATCTTGTATGCCTCGGAGAAGGTTGGGTAGTTGAACACCGCATCGACGAGGTATTCGACTGTGCCGCTACAACCCATGACCGCCTGCCCGATATGCACGAGTTCGGTGGCGTTGGTGCCGAAGATGTGCACGCCCAGCAGCTTGTGGTCTTCGGGCGAGACGAGCAGTTTGAGCATGCCGTACCAGTCGCCGGCGATCTGACCACGGGCGAGCTCGCGGTACCGCGATACACCGAACTCGTAAGGTATGGAGTTTTTAGTCAGCTCTGATTCGGTTGCGCCCACGTAGGACAACTCGGGGATGGTGTAAATGCTGATCGGCTGGTAGTCGGTCAAGCGGTCCACCGTTTCGCCGAACGCGTGATGAGCGGCCAGCCGGCCCTGGTCCATCGAGGTCGAGGCCAGCGCGGGGAAACCGATGACGTCGCCGACCGCGTAGATGTGGTCGACTTTGGTCTGGTATTGGTCGTCGACAAAGATGCGCCCGCGGCTGTCGGCCTGCAGGCCCGCGTTGGCCAGGTCGAGTTGCTCGATGCAGCCTTGCCGGCCCGCGGAGTACATCACCGTCTCGGCGGCAATCTTTTTGCCGCTGGCCAGGGTGGTGACGGTGCCTTCCTTGCCGATGTCGACCGCGGTGACCTCCTCACCCAACCGGAGCGTCAAAGACTGCTCGCGCAGATAGAACCGCAGGTCATCGATGATCTCTTGGTCACAGAAATCCAACATTGTGTCGCGCTTTTCGACGACGGTGACCTTGGTGCCCAGCGCGGCGAATATCGAGGCATATTCGGCGCCGATGACGCCGGCACCGACGACCACCATCGACGCCGGGATCGACCTCAAATTCAGAATGCCGTCGGAGTCGATCACGCGTTCCTCGTCGAACTGGACCCCGGCCGGTCGAGCCGGCGTGGTGCCCGTGGCTATCACGACGTACTGGCCGCCCAGCGTGATGTGCTCGGCGCGATTAGGGCTTTCCACCAGCACCGTGTGCTCGTCGATGAAGCGGCCCTGGCCGGTGTAGAGCTCGATGCCGTTCCGCTTCAGCTGCGACCGGATCACGTCGATTTCTCTGTTGATGACGTGCTCGGTTCGGGCATGCAGGTCCGTCCAGGTAATCCTGTCCTTGACGCGGTAGCTGGCGCCGTAGAGTTGGTGCTGGTTCACGCCGGTCAGGTAGACGACCGCCTCGCGCATGCTCTTCGACGGGATTGTGCCCGTGTTGACGCACACGCCGCCCACGTCGCCACGCTCGATCACCGCCACCGATTTGCCCAACTCGGCCGCCGCGATAGCAGCCTTCTGCCCGCCCGGCCCTGAACCGATGACGACGAGGTCGTACTCGATCACGGAAGTCATGAATTGGATGTCCCCCCGATCGGCTGCCAGGAGCTGATGGGGCTCCGGGAGCCAGTGGTTGAGGGTTGGGCGATGTCGTTGGTGTTTACTTGGCCGACGGTGATCGTAGACATGGCGGGCCTTTCCGCTGCGTGAATGCCTGAGGTTGATGTGGCGAGCGGT
>DASQSQ010000573.1:0-2057 GCA_035642315.1 Mycobacterium sp. | reverse complement strand
CGGACGTGCGGATGTTCCCGTCGGAACGCCCGCACCAGCCCGGGGACTAGGTGCTCGCCGAGTGTTTGCATGAAGGCCAACACCACGTGGCCGTGCTCGGGGTCGCCCTCGTCGACGGCCTGCCGCACCCCGGCGGCCAGCACGGACAGCGCCCGGCCCGCCGCATCGGCGAGGTAAGCGCCGGCGCGGCTAAGCCGGATGCCGCGCCCGTCGGGTACCACCACCGGCGTGCCCAATTCGGTCGACATCATCGCCAGCCACCGGCTCGCGGTCGACTGCGGCACACCCAAGCTGGCCGCAGCCCTCGTCAGATTGCCTTCCTCGGCCACCGCGCGCAGCAGCGCCAGGTTCGGGGCCAGTGACCCCGCGAGTGTTTCCTCCGACACACCCAGGATTGTCGCCCCGGCGCACGGCGCTGGTCCAGCCCTATCAACCCATCTATGGATCAAACATGGCCAGGCCGCGCATTGGACGGATCGATCATCCCGTACCTACCGTCGGGCGACATGGTCACCTGTATAGCGAACCCGCAAACCCGGCATCACCGTGGCAGTTCGGGCTTCCGGAGGATCACCATCGCGCTGTTTTGCGCCGGACTGGCCACCTTCACCGCGCTGTACGCGCCCCAGGCCCTGCTCCCGGCGCTCAGCACCGCGTTTCACCTCTCCCCGGCCGCGGCAAGCCTTGCCGTGTCGGTGGCCGCAGGCGGGCTCGCGGTAGGTGTCCTGCCGCTCACCGCCCTGTCCGAGACCCTCGGGCGCACACCGGTGATGGCTGTCTCGCTGTTCGCCTCGGCCGCCCTGTCGCTGCTCATCGCGGTCAGCCCGACCTTCACCGTGCTGCTGGTGTTGCGTGCACTGCAGGGCCTCGCGTTGGCCGGCATCCAGGCGGTGGCTTTGTCATATCTCGCCGAAGAAGTGCACCGCGATTCGCTCGGCTTCGCGACCGGCCTCTACGTCGCGGGCAACGCTTTCGGCGGGATGGCCGGACGGTTGCTGGCCGCGCTCGTCGACGACGTGGCGGGGTGGCGCTGGGCGCTGGCCGTGGCCGGCATGGTCACGCTGGCCTGCACCCTGGCGTTCCGCTGCACCATCGTCGCATCCACCGGTTTCCAACCGCGCCCGCCGCGCATCCGGGAATTGGCCGCCTCGGTCAGTCGCGCACTGACCGATGCGGGCCTGCTGGGTCTGTTCGCCGCGGGCTTCCTCCTGATGGCCTGCTTCGTCACCGTCTACAACTACCTGGGCTTCCGCCTGCTCGGTCCCGGCTTTCACCTGTCCCGTACCGTGGTCGGGCTGATCTTCGTGGCATATCTGGCCGGTGCGTTCTCCTCGGCGTACGCCGGGCGTCTAGTGGACCGGTTCGGTCGACCGCGGATGTTGTGGATCACGGCCGCGTCCACCCTGGCCGGCCTGGCCCTGATGGCCACAAGCGGTGTGGCCACAGTGATCGTCGGGCTCCTCGTTACCACCGGCGGGTTCTTCGCTGCGCATTCGGTGGCCAGCGGATGGGTCAGCGCACGATCGGCCGGGCTGGGCGTGCAGGGCTCCGCGGTGTATGTGTGCTGCTATTACCTCGGTTCCAGCGTCGGCGGGACCCTCGGCGGCGTAGCGTTCTCGGCCGACGGCTGGTCAGCTGTGACCTACTACACCGGCGCGTTCCTGGTCGCCGTGCTGACCATCGCCATCCTGCTGCCCACGCTGCGACCGGCCGCGCCGATGGCGGATACTCGCTGATGAACACGAAGGCGGCGTCACCACGCGCCAGTACCCGTCATCAAAAACGCGGCATTCACCCTGAACGAGGAACAGATCGCTTGGGCCAGAAAGGGTATGGCCGGAAGACGGTGGGCTCAGTCAGCGACACATATGGATTCGTGTCAGCGGCAACGACATCGAATTGCAATTCTGAAAGCATAGGACGCGGACCACACCGCTTTTTGTGAGATATGCGGCAAGGTCGCCTGGGAAACACAAGGAGCACATCATGGCAGCACCGCAGTACGGCGACTATCAAAGCGAAATCTATCTCAACGGCCTCGACGGCCAATTACCAAG
>DASQSQ010000572.1:0-3234 GCA_035642315.1 Mycobacterium sp. | reverse complement strand
TCGCCTCGGTGATGCTGTGAGGGTAGGCAAACAGCTCGGTCAGGCCGACTTCTATGCGTCCGTCGAACGGCGTCAGGCAGCGCGAGCATTCGCCGGTGGTGGGCGCGGTCAGCGTCCCGGTCACCAACACGCCTTCGGATACCGATTCGACGCGCAGATCAAGCTCCAGCGGCGCACCGGCCTGGATTCCGATCATTTCCAGCCCGATGCGCAACGGGCTGGGCACGACGTCGTGCAAGGGAAACATCGATCCCGGGCGTCGTCCCAGCCGCGCGACGTTGACGGCCAGGGGCGAACCCGGATGCGGCTGCGCGGTTTGGCTGTGCTGCCGGGCCATGGCCGCAATTCTACGGGCGGCTATTAGCCGCCTCGTGCTGCCGTAGCCCGATTACCGCTGCGCGTAGTCGTGCACGCCCGCCGCGGTCCGCAGTTGATGGCGGCCACGGTTGACCGAGCGCAGGGTGCTGTTGAGGTGCTCCTCGAACTCGGCCAGCTTGCTGTCGACGTAGATGTCGCATTCACCGCGCAGCCGGTCGGCTTCGGCATGCGCCGCATCGATGAGCCGGGAGGCCTCGGCGGTGGCCGACGACACCACCTCGGTCTGAGAGACCAGGCGCTGTTGTTCTTTGATCCCCTCTTGCACGGCTTTCTCGTAGGAGATGTTGCCGTTTTCGACGAGCCGGTCGCACTCCGACTTGGCCCGGCCAGTGGTGGCTTCGTACTCGCGTTTCGCCGCCGCCGCGATACGGACCGCTTCTTCACGCGCTTCGGAAACCGTCTGTTCGCTGTGCTGGCGTGCCTCGCCCACCATCCGGTCGGCGTGCGCCTTGGCTTCGGCCAAGATCCGGTCCGCCTCCGTGCGGGCATGGTTGAGCAGCGAGTCGGACTCAGTGGTCGCCGAGGACACCACGGAGTCCGCATGCGCCTTGGCCTCGTGCAGCAGCGAGTCGCGGGCGTCGAGCACGTCCTGGGCGTCGTCCAGCTCACCCGGGATCGCGTCCTTGATGTCATCGATGAGTTCGAGCACATCACCGCGGGGCACCACGCAGCCCGCAGTCATCGGCACACCGCGAGCTTCTTCGACAATGGCGCCTAGCTCGTCGAGCGCCTCAAATACTCGGTACACGGCAACACCCTCCCGGCATCGTTTGTTGTTACCAGTGTGCCTGGTGTTACGCCTGTGACTGGGTTGCCGAACCCGGTGTGTCGGACTTTAAGCGACCGGAACTGCGCCCACTCACCTGCACACTTGGCGTCATTATGTCGGGTCGGGCAGATTTTCGGCAATCATGGACGGCGCAGGGCGGGCGGGAAGCGGAAGTGGAGGTCTGGTGGTAAGCGAAGCAGCACGGGCGGTTGGGCACGCGTTGGCGCTGGCCGGCTCGATGACGTGGGAGATCCTCTGGGCGTTGATCCTGGGCTTTGCCCTGTCCGCGGTCGTACAGGCCGTGGTGCGTCGATCTTCCGTCGTGGCCCTGCTGGGCGACGACCGGCCCCGCACCCTGGCGCTGGCCGCCGCACTGGGCGCCGCGTCCTCGTCGTGCTCGTACGCCGCGGTGGCCCTGGCCCGGTCTCTGTTCCGCAAGGGCGCGAATTTCACCGCCGCCATGGCCTTCGAGATCGGCTCCACGAATCTGGTGGTGGAGTTGGGCATCATCCTGGCGCTGCTCATGGGCTGGCAGTTCACTGCGGCGGAGTTCGTCGGCGGCCCACTGATGATCGTGGCATTGGCGGTGTTGTTCCGGCTTTTCGTGCGCTCGCGGCTCATCGACGCGGCCCGTCGACAGGCCGATCAGGGCCTGGCCGGGTCGATGGAAGGCCATGCGGCCATGGACATGTCGGTTCAGCGTGAGGGTTCGTTTTGGCGGCGGTTGGTGTCGCGAGAGGGCTTCACCTCGGTCTCACACGTGTTCGTCATGGAATGGGCCGCGATCCTTCGCGATCTGGTCATCGGGCTGTTGATCGCCGGTGCTATCGCCGCCTGGGTGCCCGAATCATTCTGGCAGCACTTCTTTTTCGCTAATCACCCGGTTTTGTCGACCATGTGGGGACCGATCGTGGGCCCGTTCGTGGCGATCTTCTCGTTCGTCTGCTCGATCGGCAATGTGCCGCTGGCCGCGGTGCTGTGGAACGGCGGCATCAGCTTCGGCGGCGTCGTCGCGTTCATTTTCGCCGACCTTTTGATCATCCCGATCTTGAATATCTACCGGAAGTACTACGGCACCACGATGATGCTGACGCTGCTGGGCACCTTCTACGCTGCGATGGTTGCTGCCGGCTACTTGGTCGAGTTGATCTTCGGCGCAGCAAGTCTCATCCCGTCGCAGCGCAGCGCAACGGTGATGCACTCCGAGATCTCGTGGAACTACACCACCTGGCTCAATATCGCCTTCGTCGCGCTGGCCGCGCTGCTCGTCGCACGGTTCGTGGCGACGGATGGAATCCCGATGCTGCGCATGATGGGTGGCTCACCGGACGCCGGCGATGACGCCTCCGGCCATCATCATCACCACCACCATTAAGGCTTGGGGTCAACGGCTTTCATCGCCCCGGCTGCAGACCGACACGCTGTGGCATCCGCGGTCGGCGGATTTCCCGCCCGGTATAGCAGTCGTTTGAGCTGGCGCCGTTCCGCGGCGCTGAGATGGGCCAGGATCTGACCCTCGGCAGCGTCAGCGGCCGCTTCCGCACGCTTGAGCAGCGCCCTGCCCTTGCGGGTGAGCTGCGCCGGCAATGCACGGCCTGACGGCGCCGTGTCCGGGCGCGTCACCGCGCCCATGTCTTCCAGCCCCTGCAAGACCTGATTCATCGCCTGCGCCGTCACGTGCGTGTTGCGGGCAAGCTCCGCGCTGGTGCGGCCGGGATACGTCTCGAGAATGCGTAGGCAAACGAACTCGGGCAGCCCAATCCCGAGCGGTCGCAACGCAGTGGCCGCTTCGGGTCGCAGCCGCGCCATCAACCGGCGCACCAAAAAGCCCAGCGGTTGATCCTCGAATTCGCTCATCCCCACTATGCTGACACGAATTGCCTGGCCCGAGGCCCCGATCGGTCAGCGCGTCGCCGATCGAAATCGCCCGGTGACCGGCTCCGATATCAAGCTTGTTGACACACCTCGGCAGCCCGAGTATCAAGGAGCTAGATATGCAAGTTGGCGGCTGGGTCGATGGGTCAGCCGCCGCTAAAGACAAGGAGAACAGGGATGTTCGGTGGTGGATTTTCTGGTGGACCCGGTTG
>DASQSQ010000571.1:0-4045 GCA_035642315.1 Mycobacterium sp. | reverse complement strand
GGCCACCACTGGTTCGGGCGCGGCGAGGTGTCGATAGATCGCGGTGTGCGAGACATCGGATCCGAGCGCATCGACGAATCCGGTGCGGGTTGGTCCCGGGCACAACGCCGTCACGATGACACCCGAGCCGCGGGTCTCTGCCCACAAGGCTTGGCTGAGCGACAGCACGAACGCCTTGGAGGCGCCGTAGGTGGCTTGATAGGGGCCAGGCTGAAAAGCGATGGTGGAGGCCACATTCAAAATGCCGCCGCGGCCGCGGGCCAGCATCCCCGGAAGCACCGCGTGGGTCAGACGCACCAGCACGTCGACGTTGACTGCGACCAGATCGTGCTCACGGCCTGCGCCGATCTCCGAGAACGGGCCGTAGGTGCCGAACCCGGCGTTGTTGACCAGCACGTCGATCACCCGCCCGTCCAGATGCGCGACGAGGTCATCGATGCCGGCGTCGGTACCAAGGTCACCGACGACCAGTTCGACGCGAACGTTCGGGGCGATCTCGCGAACCTGCTGCGCCACCGCGCCTAACCGGGCCTGGTCCCGACCGGTCAGCACCAACGACAGACCCCGCTTAGCCAGCTGGTCGGCGAAGATTGCGCCCAGCCCGGAACTCGCGCCGGTAACCACGGCCCACCCGTTACTCTGCTGCTTTGACATTGTTGCTCCTTCCGGAGATGTGAATAGTGTCAAATGCCAATAATTTTCAGGCGACCTTGACGCGATAGCGCGGTGTCGCTAAGGCGTGGCTGATGAGGCCTATCGCTCCACCGAGGATGGGCCAGATCGGCCAGAAGTACGCGGCACCGGCCGTGACGGCGACCGCGGCCCAGACCGTGAGCACGACGGCGGTCATCGCGAGGTAGGCGCCGAGGTGAATGCGCACCGCACGGCGAGCCGCGGCCATCCGGGCGACGTGGCGGCGAGGATCGGCACGCCGGATGCGATCGAGCGGCAGATCGGCGAGGATCTCCCGCAGTTGCGCGGTGGTGTGCGTCTGGAAAACCGCCCGCACCCGCTCGTCGTACTCGTCTATCTGCAGGTAGCCCTGCGCGAGTGCTTGGCCCAGCCGTTCGGCCGCCTTCTGCCGGTCGCGGTCGCCGGCACGGTTGGTCGGGCTCGCGGTCATGGATGCGGCTTCAAGTTGCTTGCTCATGTCTACTCCCTTCGCAGATGTGAATGGCATTAACATAGACCACAATGTTAATGTCGTCAACATGCCAAGTCGATCGCCTACCGCAGCCCGCCGTGACAGCTACCACCACGGCGATCTCAAACGCGCGCTGACCAGTGCCGCGCTATCGCTGGTGGCCGAGAAGGGGCCGAAAGGCTTCACCCTGACCGAGGCGGCCCGGCGCGCCGGCGTCAGTGCCGCAGCCCCGTACCGGCACTTCGCCGACAAGGCTGAGCTAATGGCCGCCGTCGCCGAACAGGGATTTCTCGATTTGCACGCCGACCTGACCGCAGCCGCCGATGCCGCATCGGAGCCGAGGGCCCGGGTGATCGAACTCGGCCGTGTTTATGTGCGCTGGGCCGTCACCCATCCGGACTACTACCACGTCATGTTCGGCGCCGAGATCAGCAAAACGGGCCACCCGACGCTGGAGGTGGCCGCCGAGCAGGCGTTTGGCGACCTGCTCGACGCGATTACGAGGTGCCAGGAGGCGGGGATCGGCCAGGGTCAAGACCCGCGCGAGGTTGCCGCGTCGCTCTGGTCGCTGGTGCACGGCGTCGCGTCCCTTGCCATCGGTGGCGAACTGCGCGCAGTCGGCATTCAGCAAGACCCGGAGGCCATGATTGAAGGCGCGGTGGCCGCACTACTTTGAGATCGTTCTACCGTGGCCAAGGCTTAGCCCATCCGTAGACTTCGGCGTGTTGGTCGCCGAGAGTGTTGTCTTCGACCCGTGCAGGACGAACCTCGAATTTCGATTCCACACTTAGGATTTCGCTCGCTATGGCTACCCGTAAGCAGGTGGTAGTCTGGCAGCCGGTGTCCGGGAATGTGCTGTGAGTGCCCGCAAGCTCGTCTCGCCGGAAGGCGTAGCGGTGTGACGTTCGCAGAACCGTTGCGACCCGGCCCGATGCGGGAGTCCTCGATCGACTCGTCCGCTTCATCGGTCGGCAAACGGCCGTTGCCGATTCATTCGCCAGATGGAAGGTGAATCATGCCCAAGTTAAGCCAATATGCCCAGGGCACGCCGAACTGGGTCGACCTGCAAACCACCGATCAGTCCGCCGCTAAGCAGTTCTACGCATCGCTATTGGGCTGGAGCTACGACGACAACCCGATGCCTCAAGGCGGCGTGTACTCCATGGCCACGGTGAACGAAGAAACGGTGGCGGCAATCGCGCCGATGCCGCCGGGTGCAGAGGGCAGGCCACCGATGTGGAACACCTACATCGCGGTGGACGACGTCGATGCGGCGGTCGACAAGGTGGGATCCGCGGGCGGGCAGGTGCTGATGGCACCCGTCGATATCGGCGAAGCCGGCCGGATGGCCTTCGTCGCCGATCCGACCGGCCCGGCCGTGGGGCTATGGCAGGCCAACCGCCACATCGGCGCGACGCTGGTCGGCGAGCCGGGCGCGCCAATCTGGCACGAATTGATCACGGACAAGCCGGAATCGGCGCTGGCCTTCTATGAGGCCGTGGTCGGCTTGACCCACTCCGCTGTGGAGATGGCACCGGGTCAGAAGTACACACTGCTCAAGGTCGGTGGAAACGATGTCGGCGGCTGCATGGAACCGCCGATGCCCGGTGTACCTAACCATTGGAATGTCTACTTCGCCGTCGACGATGCCGATGCCACAGCGACCAAGGCGGCCGAGGGCGGCGGGCAAGTCATGGTCCAGCCATTCGACATACCGTCGGTGGGGCGGTCGGCTGTCTTGACCGACCCGCAGGGTGCAGTGTTCAGCGTGCTGAAGCCGGCGCAGCAGCTGTAGGGGTCAGTCCGCGACAACCGTCGGAGCGTCAGCGCGCAAAGCCCCGCAGAATCCCGGTCACCCCGACCTCCCAGCGCCGGTTCACCGACGCCTTTGACTTACCCAGCCAGCGGCCACCTTCCTGAACCGCCAAACCTTGTGCCAGAGCGAGCAACACGTGCGCGATATCGACTGGGTCGCCGGTGAGCAGTCCGGCGTCGGTGCACCGCTTGATTCTGGCGACGAAGATCTCTCGCAACGACGTCGAGCCCGCGAGTTCCTCGGGGCCGGGGTCGAAATCCTGGAAGGGTCGCGAGAACATCACTCGGGCCAGCGCCGGGTAGTCGAGGCAGAACCGGCGGAAGACCGGGATGAGCCGCTGCACGTCGGCGACCGCGTCGTCGGTTTCGGGTACGGCGAGCAGCCGGCGGCCCAACATCCGGAATCCTTCGAAGAACACCGCGCGCACCAGCCCGGGCTTGTCGCCGAACAACTCGTAGACCGCGGGCACAGAGGTGCCGGCCTGCTCGGCCACCCGCCGGGTGGTGAACGCCGAAAGACCGTCCTCGTTCAATGTCGAGACCGCAACCTGCAGCACTTGATCGCGAAGCTCTGGAGTACGCTGTTTCGGCCTGGGCATCCGGTTCTACTGGACGCCGAATTCGGCTGGCACTCCGTCGATTCCGGCGCGAAGCTCCTTGAGCGCGTCGGCGCGGGCGCGCAGCTTGCTGGCCGCATGGGCGCCCAGATCGAGCTTGGTGAATTCCAGGGCAGCCTCGTGGGCTCGAGGAAGCACCCGCTCCGGTAGGTCGATCTCGTCGATAAATCCCGCGGCCAGGGCGGTTTCGCCGAAGAACACCTTGGACAGCCCGACCGACTGCTGATACGCCGACCGCGTCAGACGCAGCTTCATGATTGCCAAGGCCGCGTACGGCACGACGATCCCGATGGCGACCTCATTGGCCTGAATGTTGTATCCCGGCGCGGCGATTCGGTGATCGCCACTGCACAACAGGAATGACCCCATCGCGATGGCCGGTCCGGTGCAGGCCATGACTACCGGCTTCGGGTAGGACAGCAGTCGGTAGGACAGTTCGAATCCGCCCCTGAGCATGTCGATCGCCGGC
>DASQSQ010000570.1:0-4574 GCA_035642315.1 Mycobacterium sp. | reverse complement strand
GCGGCTCTCCGAAGACTTCGTCCCGCTGGAAGACCTGCTGCAGCCGACTATGGACGAGATCGACGCGATCGCGTCCAACGGCGGTCTGGCACGCGGGGTGCCCACCGGGTTCACCGAACTCGACGAGGTGACCAACGGCCTGCACCCGGGTCAGATGATCATCGTGGCGGCGCGGCCTGGGGTGGGCAAGGCGCTGGCGCTGAATACACGGCTTCCGACACCGCATGGCTGGACCACGATGGGTGACGTCGCCGTCGGCGATAACCTGCTGGGCGCCGACGGGCGGCCGACGCGCGTGGTGGCCGCCACCGATGCGGCGCAGTAGGCCGCGGCGATCCAACTCGGCAGCCACCGTCACCGCGTCGGCAGGCTCCCCCCGACCGTAGAGGTCCAGGATGGCGTCGTAGACGTTCTGGTGCGCCGGGCGGTAGAAGTCGCCGGGCCGCAGCTTCTCCAGGACGTCGGCGATGGCGTCCTTACTGAGCAGCATCCCGCCCAACACCGACTGCTCGGCGGCCAGATCCTGCGGCGGCTGACGGCCGTAGTCCTCGCTGGGTGCGTCCATGCCAGGGTGGCCGAGATCGTCAACGACCGCCATAGCCTCCCCGCTCCCTCCGGCAAACTGCTCGAACTTACATTCGATACTGGTGGATCGACGCTAAGCCCTGCCTCCGACACCGCTTCGGTCAAACACCGCAATCGGCCCCACGACCGAGTCGACGGTAAAGGTTGCTGGCAAGGACTCAAAACGACGTTGTTCATAGACCTGTGCATCGTGTGTGCATATCCGTGAGCGGCTGTGTTGAGGGGGTGTGGAGAACTTGTGGAGCAATATGCGGCATTACGACATCACTGCAGATAAGCGGACCACACAGCTACACACTTCGTGTGGATGGGAATCTCTTCGGCGTGTCGTGCCGGGTTGCCGCTTCGGGCGTGTTGCGTTTCAGGTAATGATTCGCGGCGTTAACGGACGGTTACGTTCGCTAACAGTCGCGCTTGCGTGCAAGTTCGCCAGCATGTGCAGCAACGCCAAACCCCGGTGGCGGCCCATGGGGCCCCCGCCGGGGTAGGGTATCGAGCCTTAACCCTCGGCGACGACGTCGAGTGCGATTTGCACGTCAACATCCGGGTGGACGTGCAGCGTGACCGGATGGTTACCAACGGCTTTGATGTGGCCCTTGGGCAAACGGACGATGCGCCTGTCGAGGTTGGGGCCGCCGGCCTTTTTGATCGCGGTGACGATGTCGCCGGAGGTCACCGAGCCGAACAGCTTGCCCGAATCGCCAGCGGTCTTCACCGGCAAAGCCACCGCGCCCAGTGCCTCGATCGCCGTCTTGATTTCGTTGGCGTGCTCAAGGTCTCGCACCTGCTTGGAATCGCGGGCGCGACGGATGTCCTCAACCTGTTTCTGTGCGCCGCGCGACGCCACGATCGCCAGGCCACGCGGGAGCAAGAAGTTGCGTCCGTATCCGTCTTTGACCTCAACGGTGTCGCCGACGGAACCCAGGTGGTCGACGTCGGCGGTCAAAATGAGCTTCATCTTTTCGTCAATTCCGTTCTGCGCTGTGCGGTTACCGCGACGCGGAGGTAAACGGCAGCAACGCCACCTCGCGGGCATTCTTGACCGCGATCGCAATGTCACGCTGGTGCTGCACGCAGTTTCCGGTGACGCGACGCGCGCGGATCTTGCCGCGCTCGCTGATGTAGGTGCGCAGCAACTGGGTGTCCTTGTAGTCGATCGCTTGCTGCTTCTTGCCGCAGAACACGCACTTGCGTGTCTTGACCGGCTTTTCCGGTGCCGGTCGGCGCTTATTGGACTTGGCCATGTCTGTCTCTTTCGTCTTGAGCGTTCGGAAGTTGGTTAAAAATTAGAAGGGTGGCTCGTCGTCGCCGCCGCCGAACGAACCCGACGCGGGGGCGCTGCCCCACGGGTCATCGCTGGCGCCACCGGTGGTCTGGGCCGGCTGACGAGAGCCCCCGCCGCCACCGCCGCCACCGCCGCCGAAGCCACCACCGCCGCCGCCGCTGCGGCTGGCCTTGTTGACCTTGGCGGTGGCGTAGCGAAGCGACGGGCCGATCTCGTCGACCTCGACCTCGACCACGGTGCGCTTCTCGCCCTCGCGGGTCTCGAACGAACGCTGCTTGAGCCGCCCCTGCACGATCACCCGGGCACCCCGGGTCAGGCTTTCGGCCACGTTCTCGGCGGCCTCACGCCAGATGTTGCACCGCAAGAACAGCGCCTCGCCGTCCTTCCATTCCCCGCTCTGGCGGTCGTAGATCCGCGGTGTGGACGCCACCGTGAAGTTCGCGACGGCTGCACCGGACGGGGTGAACCGCAACTCGGGGTCAGCGGTCAGGTTTCCGACGACGGTGATGGTGGTGTCACCAGCCACAGCGACCTCCTGGTCCTCGTGGGCCTGCCGGAATCGGCAGGTGGGTGGTCATGAGCATGCTGCCGCCGAGCCTACGCAACGGCTCCGACGCCATGCAGCCATTCGCCAACAGCCTCGGTCAGTGACCGGCTCCTCCTTATCGCGCTCCGCGCTCTGCATCGTCGCCGGTCGGGTCAGTGCTTGTCGGTGCGCATCACTTTGGTGCGCAACACCGACTCGTTCAGGCTGAGCTGACGGTCGAGTTCGGACACCGTCGCGGGCGCGGCCTTGAGGTCGATGACCGCGTAGATGCCTTCGGCATGCTTCGCGATCTCGTACGCCAGCCGGCGCCGGCCCCAGATGTCGACCTTCTCCACGGATCCGCCGTCTTTGCGGACGACGTTGAGAAAGGCCTCCAATGACGGAGCAACGGTGCGCTCGTCGAGGGTGGGGTCAAGGATGACCATGATTTCGTATGGACGCATGGGAACCTCATCACCTCCTATGGTCGTGTGCGGCCACGGTCTCCCCGTGGCAGGAGGGTCGCCTGCGTCGGCAACCGGCTCAGGCTACCGGATAGTGGCTGAGCTTGCGAAATCCGCGTCGGCCGCGGCTTGCGCGGAGCCGATTTTCGAAGGTGAGCAGGACGCAGCCGGGGCGCCAGCCAGCTGGGCGGCGCGTCGGCGGCCCGGTCGAACACCCCGCCCGCCGGATCGTCCACCCGTCCGCCCCAGCGCACCAGGTCGTCCAGGGGCCGGTAGATCTGGCGGACCACCAGCGCGCACAACGCCAGCACGGCGACATCCCGCAGCAGCACCGTGACGGTGAACCACTGCTCCGGCAGCCCGCGGTCGGGCACGCTGTAGAGGTAGTACATCCGCGGCACCCACACCAGCGCGTCGATCGTCATCCAGGCCAACAGGATTCGGCGATGCGGCAACGCCAGCACCGCCAGCGGTACCAGCCACAGCGAGAACTGCGGACTCCATACCTTGTTGGTCAACAAAAACGCAGCTATCACCAGGAAGGCAAGCTGTGCCACGCGTGGCCGGCGGGGTGCAGTCAGTCCGACGTAAGCAAATGCCGCACAGGACAATACGAATAGCGCCAGAACGACCTCGTTGAGTCGCTGCGGCGGCTGCCAGAAACCCAGGTTCGGGTCGAAGCCCTGCCAGCCGGTGAGCGATTTGACGACGTTGAACAGCGAATCCATGTCGTCGCCGCGGCGGGCGTTCAGCCGGAAGAACTCCGACCAGCCCCGCGGGAAGAGCACCATCACCGGCAGGTTCACGGCCAGCCACGTCGCGACCGTCGTGGCCGCAGTGCGGGCCACCTCGCGGAGCCGCCCGGTCCGGATGCCCAGCACCAGCAGCGGTCCCAACAACAACGCCGGATACAGCTTGGCCGCCACACCGAGCCCGAGCAGCACGCCGGCCAGCACCGGTCGCCGCCGCGCCCATGCCAGCAGCCCGCCGATCGCCAAAGCCGTTGCCAGCGCGTCGAAATTCGTGAACATCTGGAAGATCACCAGCGGGGACGCGCCGACCAGCGCCGCATCCCACACCCGTCGGCCCGCCAGCCCCGCGGTGGCCCACAACGTCGTCAGCCAAGCCAACGCCAGCCCGAGTGCGGCGATATCGAAAAAGACCACCACCTCCGCGACCACCGGCAGAACGGTCACCTTGCTCAACGCGGTGTAGGTCTTGGCCAACGCCATCGACACGTACTGATACACCCCGGTCAGCACCGGATACTCCATGTAGCGCACCGCGGGCCGGCCGTCATAGCGGGTCTGTGGCTTGCCGCCGGCATCCTTCTCGACCCAGCTGGACTTGTACGGAAACTTGCCCTGGCTCAACAACTCCGCGCCGTACAGCGGCACGGTATCGGAGTAGCACAGCTCGTAATAAGCGCGCTGGTTCTGCCAATTGGCGACCCGCTCGTCACCCGGCCCGGTCCCGGTGCTCTGCAAGCACGGCGCCTTTGTCGACCAGCTCAGCGCTAAGAACACCAGCGCGATCAAAAACATCACTCGCAATGGGGTCAGGAAAGCCGTTCGCCCGATCACCGCGTGCCGGCCCACTGGGCCGCCGATGACATTCGACAGCGCCGCGCCCAGAAAGTCGGTGCGGCTGGGGAAATCGCGGTCATCGACGGAGCGTAAATCGGCGGCCAACGGCCGCGGCGAAATGTTGGAGC
>DASQSQ010000569.1:0-3031 GCA_035642315.1 Mycobacterium sp. | reverse complement strand
TAGCCGGATTGTCCGGGTTCCGCGGAACAACATCGAAGCTTGACTACTACGGTTTGTAGTAGTAGAACGGTCTCAGGGCAGGCAAAATTTCTCCATACTCGCCCCACCAAGGACGGTGATCCGCGATGATCGATCAGATTTCGCCGGCACGCGACAACACGACTGACATACTCCGTTGGGCCGCAATCGCATTCGCTATCGGATTCGGAATCCACGGCCTGGACCATATGCGCCGCGGCATGTCGGCATCGCCGCCATTCATCATGGTCGGTGGCATGATCCAGGGGCTGTTCGTCGCCGCCGCGGTCGTTATGGCGCTGACCCGACACCGGCGGGCACCCGAAGCAGCAATTGCGGTCGGATTCGGCAGCGCCGTGGTCTTCACCTATGCGCACCTGTTGCCGACTTTCCTACCGGGCTACCAGGACAGCTTCATCTCGCCGCCGCACATCAACGTGACGTGGTTCTCCTGGTTTTCCGCTCTGACCGAGATCGGCACCGGCATTATGTTCGCGATCGTCGGTATTCGGGCCCGCCGCTCAGTCGGCGAGGCGTCGCCTACGCCGCTGCCACCACCGTATTGCGTCGCAGAATGAAAACCGGAGCAGCCGGAACGCTGTTTTTCGACGGGGCCTGTGGAATGTGCACTCGCTCCAGGGATTTGCTGTTGAGTTGGGACCGCACCGGAAACGTGAAGACCGAGGCTCTGCAAAGTCCCGGCACCGCCGAGCGACTGGGTATCGCGCCGGCAAGCCTGTTGGATTCGGTCCGGTGGCTGGATTCGACGGGAGCGGTCTACTCAGGCGCGGAGGCCGCCAATGCGGCTTTCTCGGCGGCGATCGGGACCCGAATCCCGTTGGCGGTGTGCCGGATTCCCGGTATCCGCACCGTCGAGGAAGGCATCTACCGATGGGTCGCCACGCACCGGTATCGCTTCCCGGGGACTACCCCGTATTGCGAGTCACACCCGAGCGCCTGCTAAGCCCGCCGCGGAGGACGGGGCACAAAGCGCGGCACCCGCGCGATGACATCCCGGTACCCCGGACGTCGCTCCAGGCTGCGCGTCTCCATCATCGGAATGCTGGCGCCGAGGAACATGCCCAGCATCGCCAGCGCCCCCAAGCAGAGCCACCAGGCATCCGACGGTGATGTTGCGATACCGAACAACGCCAGGGCGAACCAGAAGCTGAACTCTCCGAAGTAGTTCGGATGCCGCGACCAGCCCCACAGTCCCCGATCCATCACCTCGCCGGCTCCGCGATCCCGGGTGAATCGGTGCAACTGCAGGTCGGCGACCAGTTCCAAGCTCACCGCGGCCAGCGCCACGACAAACGCGACAGCCGTCAGCCAGTCGAGGTCGTCACCCGGTCGGGTCACAGCGACGTACACCGGCAGCATGCCGGCGAAGACCATCAGCGTGGGAATGAGGTGGATCGTCGTCAGGTCCGCGACGAACTCCCATCGCCCCGCACGCTCCCGGAACATCGGATAGCGCCAATCCTCGTGGTGCAGACCGGGAAACGCGTACACCCAATTGGCGGTCAACCGCACGGCCCACGCCACGACCACTACCGCGACAAGCAGGCAGCGCAGCTGGTGCACCCCCGACTGGCTCCACCAATAGAACAACAGCAGCGGAGGAATCACGCTCCAGTACGCATCGTAGAAAGTCGAATTGTGGTACACCCTGCTGAACGCGAACACCACGAGCGTGGCCAGCATGTCGGCGATTAACGTATCCAGCCACAGTCGTCCGGTGCTGACACCCCAGACGAGCCAGAGGGCCGCCACCGCGATGGCGACGACGTAGGCCGCGCTGACCAGCCACAGCGACTGCGCCTTGCTGATTATCTTCTCGGCTTTCATGACGTGCGCTTCCTTTTCCAGTGCGGGCTCTTGACCGCGTCGAGGGCTTCGCTGACATAGCGGTCCAGCGGCCCACGGTTGCGGGATTGGCGAACCCAGCGCTGGAATCCGTAATCGCCTGCCGCGAAGGCAAGTTGGACCAGCAACCCGGGCCGGATATCGGAATCGGGGTTGGCGCCCATGCGTGCGGCGACGAGCTTGGCGGCACGCTCCTTGTCGGCGGAGGTGACCATGGTCAGCTTGCCGAGCACATCGGGGGCTACCAGCAGGGCCTTACGCCACTCTTCGATGTCGGCCTGGTCGAACGAGCGTGTTCGGGTGATGATGGCGTTGATCAGCGCGACGTCGGGCGACTCGGCGGCGGGCCGCTGTTCGAGCAGGTTGACGATTGCGATGCCGCCGTGTCGAACCGGCGCCAGCAGCACCTCCTCCTTCGTCGGGACGTGCCGGAAGAAGGTGCGCGCGGAAACGCCTGCCGCCACCGCGATTTCCTCCGTTGTCACGGCGTCGTAGCCGTGCTCGATGAACAGCCGGAATGCCGCGCGGCGAATGTCGGCCCTGATCTGTGCGCGCTGCCGGTCGCGCAGCGATTGCCCGGTCATCGGAAGCAACCGATTCCGCCGTCGACCTGGATGGTCTGCCCGGTGATGAAGGTCGCGTCGGTGCTCAGCAGGAACGCCACCAGTGCGCCGACGTCGGTGCGAACGTCGCCGATGCGTTTCATCGGCACGCGTCCCACTGCCTTGGCGTAATCGTTGGGGGCGAACTGCTTCCACAGTTTGACGCCGTCCGATTCGGCGAACGGACAGATGACGTTGACGCGGATGTTGTCACGCCCCCACTCCAGGGCGGCGACCTTCGACAGCCCGCGGATACCTTCCTTGGCGGCGGCGTAACCGCCCCATTTGGGCTCACCGCCGGTGCCGGTGCCCGAGCCGAGGTTGACGATCGACCCGCCGCCCTCCTTGACCATCAACGGGTGCACGGCCTGCATGAGCAGGAAAGTCGCCCGCGGGCCGACGTCATAACCCAGCGCCAGGTCTTCGGTGGTGATGTCCACGAACGCCTTGGGCTCGTTGGTGGCGATGGCGTTGTTGACCAGGCCGTCCACCGAGCCGAAGGCGTCGAGCGCGGCGCCCACGATCCGGTGCGCGCAGTCCGGCTC
>DASQSQ010000568.1:0-2152 GCA_035642315.1 Mycobacterium sp. | reverse complement strand
CCGCGCGACATCGTCGCCCGCTCGATGGTGCTCGAAGTGCTGGAAGGCCGCGGCGCGGGTCCGCACAAGGATTACGTCTACATCGACGTCCGTCACCTCGGCGCGGACGTACTCGAGGCGAAGTTGCCCGACATCACCGAGTTCGCCCGCACGTATTTGGGTGTGGACCCGGTCAAAGAGCTCGTGCCGGTCTACCCCACCTGCCATTACGTGATGGGCGGCATCCCGACGACAATCACCGGACAAGTGTTGCGGGACAACACATCAACGGTCCCGGGCCTCTACGCGGCCGGCGAGTGTGCGTGTGTGTCGGTGCACGGCGCCAACCGGCTGGGCACCAACTCGTTGCTGGATATCAACGTCTTCGGGCGACGGGCCGGAATCGCCGCGGCCAATTACGCCCTGGGTCACGACTTCGTCGAGCTGCCGCCGGACCCGTCGGCGATGGTCGTCGGTTGGGTGGCCGACATCTTGTCCGAGCACGGCAACGAACGCGTCGCCGACATCCGCGGGGCGCTGCAGCAGTCGATGGACAACAACGCCGCGGTGTTCCGCACCGAGGAGACGCTGAAGCAGGCACTCACCGACATTCACGCTCTCAAAGAGCGCTATTCGCGAATCTCAGTGCACGACAAAGGGAAACGCTTCAACAGCGACTTGCTGGAAGCCATCGAACTGGGTTTCCTGCTCGAGCTCGCCGAAGTCACCGTGGTGGGCGCCTTGAACCGCAAGGAATCTCGCGGCGGACACGCCCGCGAGGACTATCCCAACCGCGACGACGTCAACTACATGCGCCACACCATGGCGTATAAGCAGGGCACCGACCTACTCAGCGATATTCGGCTGGATTTCAAACCCGTGGTGCAGACCCGTTACGAGCCAATGGAACGGAAGTACTGATGAGTTCGGTTGTCGAGACCGCGCCCGACAGCGATCCGCCGTTGCCGCCGATCCCCGAGGGCGCGGTGATGGTGACGCTGAAAATTGCCCGGTTCAATCCGGAGAGCCCCGACCAGTACGCCGATTCCGGCGGCTGGCAGAGCTTTCGGGTGCCCTGCCTGCCCACCGATCGAGTGCTCAATCTCCTGATCTACATCAAGAGCTACCTCGACGGCACGCTCACCTTCCGTCGCTCCTGCGCCCACGGCGTCTGCGGCTCCGATGCGATGCGGCTCAACGGTGTCAACCGTCTGGCCTGCAAGGTCCTGATGCGCGACCTGCTGCCCAAGAAACCGGGAAAGCAGCTCACCATCACGATCGAGCCGATCCGCGGGCTGCCGGTGGAGAAGGACCTGGTCGTCGACATGGAGCCGTTCTTCGAGGCCTACCGCGCAGTGAAGCCGTACCTGATCACCAGCGGCAACCCCCCGACGCGGGAGCGGATCCAAAGCCAGACCGATCGCGCACGCTACGACGACACCACCAAGTGCATCCTGTGCGCTTGTTGCACGACCAGTTGCCCGGTGTTCTGGAGCGAAGGCAGCTACTTCGGCCCGGCGGCGATCGTCAACGCACACCGCTTCATCTTCGACAGCCGCGACGAAGCCGCCGCCGAGCGGCTCGACATCCTCAACGAGGTCGACGGGGTGTGGCGCTGCCGCACCACATTCAACTGCACCGAGTCCTGCCCACGGGGCATCGAGGTCACCAAGGCGATTCAAGAGGTCAAGCGGGCATTGATGTTCACCCGCTGAGCGGGTCCGCAGTCTTCCAGTCGACATCCAACCGGGTACTAGTCTTCACGCATGCCGTTGGTTCGAATAGACGTACGGCAAGGTTATTCGCGCGAGGAGCGCAAGGCGATCGGCGATTGCGCGCAACGCGCGATGACGGAGACCCTGGGCGTTCCCGAACGGCACCACTTTCAGGTGATCACCGAACACCTGCCGGGAAACTTCGACTTCAACCGGTCGTATCTCGACATCAACCGTTCGGACCGTTTCGTCTTCGTCGAGGTCACCTTGTCGGCGGCACGCACCGAAAACGGCAAACAAGCGTTCTACGCCCGCCTGGCCGAGCTGCTGATCGACGCGGTGGCGCTGCGCGCCGAGGATCTGGCCGTTGTCATGGTCGAAAACGAGCGTCGTGATTGGTCGTTTGGCCGAGGAGACGCGAGTCAGGTCGTGCTGCCGCGCGAGCGCTGGCGTTGAGG
>DASQSQ010000567.1:0-13902 GCA_035642315.1 Mycobacterium sp. | reverse complement strand
TCGTGTCTCGGGGTCAGGGGGCCGGCTGCAGTTGGATGTTCGCAGTCTTGGATAACCCGGTTGGAGAGCCGCAGGCGCCCTCCTTACCGGTTTCTTGGACGGTGCCTGCCAGGGTGTTCGGGTCCCACGTGCGGTGGGCAGAGATGGCGTCGGGAAGGTCGGTACCGTCCGGGCATTCTGCGTGATCGGTGGTATCTAACACCCATTGTCCGTTGACCAAATTAGCCTGCCCCACAGGCGGTCCACCGGGTGTGTGAGCTGCTGAGGCGCATCCGTCACCGCACGGGGTGAAGTACCAATCGTTGGTGACCGGATGACCCTCGACGGTGAACGGCTGACCGGTTTTTGGGTTTATCTGAGTCGAGATGTAGTGGCCGTTGTTCTGGAAGTCAGCAGGAAATGGTGCGGGGCCGGCCGGTCCCCACGCGCCGGCGGGTGCGGCCAGTCCGAGAGCGAGACCGGCGAGAAAGGCGGTGGCGGTGATGCACCGTGCGACAACCATGACGTTAGTTCCTCCTACGAAGCCGTTAAGGGTATCCACTACCGGTGGGTCTATCACGGGAGATCCTCAGATTGGAAGTTATTTGGCATTTCCGCCGGGCTGCGTTTCCTGATCTAGGGTTTGTGTATTCCTGCTGTTAACCAGATCAAATCCAGCGGCGGCGACCCGCTCAGTGGAGTTTATAACGAACCGGGAGGTGTTTGAGTCCACCCACGAAGGTGGTGGCGGTGGATTGCGGAGCCCCGGTCAGCTCAATGGATTTCACCCGCGGCAACAGCTCGGTGAAGAAGCTGTTGACCTCCATGCGGGCCAGCGCTGCACCCAGGCAGAAGTGCACGCCGTAGCCGAATGCCAAGTGCTTGTTGGGATCGCGGCCAACGTCGAACCGGAATGGATCGGTGAAGACGTCTTCATCCCGATTGGCCGACACGTACGACAACAGCACCGACTCACCCGCCGCAATCGGGACTCCGCGCACCGTGGTGTCTTCGCCGGCGGTGCGCATGAATTCCTTGACCGGGGTCACCCACCGGATCATCTCCTCGGTGGCCAGCGGCATCAGGTCGAGGTTGTCACGCAACCGCTGACGTTGGTCCGGGTTCTCGATGAGAGCCTGCAAGCCACCCGAGATGGTCGCACTGGTGGTGTCGTGGCCGGCGGTGGCGACGATGAGGTAATAAGACACCGTGTCTAGGTCGGACAGCGGCTCACCGTCGATGCGGGCATTGGCAATCGCGGACGCGAGATCCTCGGTCGGGTGTTCCCGACGCGCGGCGGTCACACCGTTGAAGTACTGGAACATGTCGAGCAATGCGGGCAGCTGATCCTCATTGTCGCTGCCGCGCTTGAACTCGCTGTCGTCGCTTCCGAACAGCTCCTGGGTCAGCTCGAGCATTCGCTGGAAGTCTGACTCGGGGATGCCCAACAGCGACATGATCACGTAGAGCGGGTAATTGACTGCGACCTCCTGGACGAAATCGCATTCGGGGCCCACCGCCATCATCTTGTCGACGTAGGTGCGGGCCAGTTCGTCGACGCGGACCTTCAACGCCCGCATCGCCTTTGGCCGAAACCAGTCCGCGCCGATCGCCCGGACCACCCGATGCTGCGGATCGTCCAGGTGGATCAACGTGCGGACACCGGCGGCGGCTTGCAGCTCGTCGCCCTGCGTCGTCGTCAGGACCGGACGCGGCCAGTTGGTGAACAGCATGTTGTCGCGTTCGATGTCCATGATGTCGGCATGCTTGGTAATCGCCCAGAATGGGCGATAGTTCGGCACCTCGACCCAGGACACCGGCGCGTTCGCGCGCAAATGAGTAAGCGCCGCATGCAACTTCGGTTCATCGGCATATGCCAGCGGATCGGCGAGAAGCTTGGCGGCTTCATCCATCGTCGGCGTACTCATGGGCGGCTCCTCATGTGCGCAACTCGTGCAGTACGGCGGTGATCGTGGCATCGGAGACGGTACGGGGAAATGACGGCATCACGCGGTCGATGACGCCGTCGCAGCGATTTTGCAGCGCCGCTGCGAGTTTGTCGTACGTCGCGACGACGGCGAAGGTATCCAGGATCTCGTCGTCGATCAGCGCGGCCATCGCATCCCATTCACCCTGCCGTGAAAGTCGATGCAGCTCCGTCGCCACTTCGCCCCAACCGTGCAGCTCGAGGACCTTGCTGTACGCGGGCGTTGATCCGTAGAAGGCAATCTGCTTGCGGACGCCGGCCGCACCAAGCGTCAACTCCGCGTCGTCGTCGCCGGTCACCACGAAAACCGGGCACGCCACCTGAAATGCGCCCGGATCACGACCCGAGCGCTTCAGCCCACGCTGCACGGCCGGGATCGTCACCTCGTGCAAATAACGCTTCGTGGTAAACGCATGGGCCAGTAGGCCGTCGGCAACCTCACCACACATCTCGGTCATCGCTTCGCCGACCGCGGCGATAAAGACCTTTGGCGCCGAAAATGGTTGCGGCTCAGGCGTAAACATCGGCGTCATGAGCTTGTGGGTGTAGAACTCACCCTCGAACTGCAGCCTGGTTCCGTCCTTCCAGGCCAACCAGATCGCGTGCAGCGCCTGCACAAATTCGCGCATTCGGGCCACCGGATGACTCCACGGCATGCTGAATCGCTTCTCGATGTGCGGTTTGATCTGCGTGCCCAGGCCAAGGATGAACCGGCCCTGCGAGTAGGTCTGCAGATCCCAGCCGAGGTTGGCCACGATCATGGGATTGCGCGCGAACGCCACCGCGATGCTGGTGCCCAGTTCGAGTCGCGTGGTGTGTTCGGCGGCCAGCAACAGCGGCAGAAACGGATCGTGGTTGATTTCGCCGGTCCAGCAGGCGTCGTAGCCCTGTTTCTCAAGCGTGCTCGCCAGCTCGGGCACCCGGGCGAGATCGGTGAAAATGCCCCCGTCGACCCTGAGGCCGGACGCAACCGCGGCGGTCACCCGCGCGTGCTCCGCCGCAGCTGGGAGCTCTCAGACCTCATACTCGAGACGCTACAGTAAGCAATTCGGTAGGGTCAATGTCGGCGCCGGCGCGGCGGCAAAAGCCCTGCGACATCGGCTACTTCATCGCGAGACGGGCGTTGTCCCATGTGAGGATTCGGTCATCCGGCACGAAGCGCAGAAACGCCTGCTTCGCGTAGTAGACCTGAGCCGCCGCGGGCAACCTGTCGGCAGGCGGGCGAAACGCGGCGTACTTGGCGTTGACGGCAGCCTCGATCCGCGACGTCGCCGTCGCGTCCTCGACGGCCTCGACCCGTCCGGTGAGATGGACGCCGCGCAACTCGGTGTACTGCTCCCCCGACTCGACCAGGAACGACGCCCGGGGATCATGCCGGATGCGCGCGATCTTCTTGGTGCCGGCCGGCGTCATCAGGGCGACGCTGCGATCATCGACCACAAACCACACCGGCAACGCAATTGGCATGCCGTCGCGGCGAAGAGTGGTCAGAATTCCGGTATGCGCCGATTCGACAGCTTCCCACGCCTCGTCCCGTGTCAACCGGATCGTCATCGCGCCGCTCCATCTCCGTGTCGTCATGCAGCCGGTGGCCGCGCACCTCTCGCAGACGCTACAGTAAGCACTTCAGTACGCAACGCCCGACGAGTGAGGACATCCCGATGACGAAGCCTCCCGACTGGCAGGAGACGCTCGACGACCTCGACCGCCGCCGTCAGCGCACGCGGGCGATGGGCGGTCCGGAGCGGCTGGCCAAACACCGCGACAAGGGCAAGCTCGATGCGCGGGCGCGCATCGACCACCTGCTCGACCCGGGCACGTTCCGTGAGCTCGGCACGATGGTCGGTGGCGAGGTCGCCGCCGACGGGATCATCGTCGGGTCCGGCTTGATCAACGGCTCGCCGGTGATGCTCGGCGCCGAAGACTTCACCACGCTGGCCGGCAGCATCGGGCCTGGCGGCAACTCCAAGCGCCATCGCATCGCGGAACTGGCGTTACGCGACAAAATTCCGCTGGTCATGCTGCTCGAGGGCGCCGGCTTTCGTCCCACCGGTGGGCACTATGGACGCTCCCCGACCGACCTACTCGCCCAGGCGCAGTGCTCGGGCCGGGTGCCGACCGTCGCCGCGGTGCTCGGCCCCTCGGCCGGACATGGCGCGCTGGTGGCCCCGGTGTGCGATTTCCGGATCATGAGCGCGCACGGCGCCATCTTCACCGCGGGGCCTCCCGTCGTCAAAGAGTCAACCGGAGAGGACATTTCGAAAGAGGAGCTCGGCGGACCGGACGTCGCATTGCCCAGCGGCGTGATCCATATCGCCGCCGAGGATGACGAGGCCGTGCTCGACGACGTGCGGCGCTACTTGTCGTACTTCCCGTCCAGCGCATGGTCTTACCCGTCGTCGGTGCCCGCCGACGAGACCAGTGCACCGCGGCAGACACCCGAGCTGCTGGACATCGTCTCGCGCGACAACCGTCGCGTCTACGACATGCGTGCCGTGCTCGATGTGGTCTTCGACCGGCCGGATTGGTTCGAAGTGCAGCCGCGGTTCGGCAGGGCGATCATCTGTGCGCTGGCTCATCTCGGCGGCCATCCGGTCGCGGTGGTGGCTAACCAGCCGCAGGTGCTGGCCGGTTCCATCGACGCCGACGCCGCGGACAAGGCGGCGCATTTCATCATGGTGGCCGACTCGTTTCACCTGCCGATCGTCTTCCTCGCCGACAACCCCGGCATGCTGCCCGGCAGCCGCTCTGAGCGCAGCGGCGTGCTGCGTGCCGGCGCCCGGATGTTCGCCGCGCAGACCGCGGCGTCGACCGTGAAGCTGCATGTCACGCTGCGCAAGGCGTACGGCTTCGGCTCAATGGTCATGTCACTGTTGAGTTTTGACGGCCAGGGCGCGACATTTGCCTACCCCGGCGCGACGATGGGCGCGATGAGCGCGGCGGCGCTGAGCAAGGCTTCGCACGCCGGTGACGACCTCACGGCCAAGCTGCGCGATGCGGAGCTGCAGGCGTCCTACCGGTCGGCGGAGCACATGGGTTTCGACGAGCTCATCGATCCGCGCGAGACCCGCGACGCGCTGCTGGCTACGTTGCGGCGAGGCCTGTCCAGCCGGCAGGCCGCCGCCGAACCGGTGAGCCGGACCGTCATCATGCCCTGAGTTTCATTGCGAGAGTGCAACTGCCGACAGCGCCTCTCGAGAAACACGTCGCCAGTTGCACTCTCGCGATCAGACACAAAAGCACCCATTCGGGTGCGCCCATGACTCGGGTCAGTAGGTATTGAAGAACAACAATTCCAGGGACTCGAATACGCTCTGGAATGGTCCGCTGTCGGCAACCCCGTGCTCGAGTAATGCAGTGAGCCACGCGTCGACATTATTGACGTCGCTGTCGGAGATGTCGACATAGGTGAGGTCCCCGTCGGTCGACGTCGTCGCATCCGCGATCTGCGCCGGCGTCAACCCCAGGTATTCCACGTGCGGGCCGAATATGTCCAGCAGCGCGCCGTACAGGCCCTTGGCCTCGAAGACCTGTTGGAAGTTAGAAACCGGATCGGGGTCGAAACTGTAGATGGTCGCCGGGTACACATCATCCGGCGTCACGTTGCCCAGGACGCCGTTCATGTCGAAATCCGTGAGAAGAGTGTTCGTCAGACTTGAGCCGAGTACCGAGTCCATGTCCGCTTCCAGGTTGGACCAAGCGCCGGTGACCGGGGTGGAGGGGTCGCCGATGAACACGAAGTGCAGGTCGTCGCTGGGGATGCCGGCTTCTTCGAGTCGGGTCATTGCGATCGACTCGGCGGTGGCGCTCTGCGAGTATCCGAAGATCGTCAGCGGGTTCTCGGCGTTGAAAGCGCCCGGGTCGGCGTTGAATTCGTTCTCCACGGCGAGGACGACGTCGTCCGCGCCTGTGAGGCTACTGGGGCCCTGCTGGAACAGCTCGGGTGTCGTCAGCACCTGAAGCGGCGCGCTGCACGGGTCGGTCCCGATCATGTCGCAGACCGTCGAGCCGGTCGCGCCACCGTCGAAACCCAGCGGGTGCAGATACAGATCCTCGGCGGCCTGCGCGAAAGCGGTCGACGGCGTCGGTTCGCCGGTTCCGCCAAGGATGATCGCCGTGTCGCTGCCAGCCAGCGGGTCGTCAGCGTGCGCGGCTGGACTGTTCATCGCATAGGCCACGCCAACGATCACGCCAATGGCGCCAACGTGCGCGAGTACCTCGTATCCGTTCACCGCTGCACTCCCTGCTCTGACAGGCGGGCGCACACCTGTGAGCTGCGCCATCTCATCTTTCTTATCTGAACTTAAGCTTGGATTCAAGCAGTTCTTAAGCTTTGGATTAACGGAGATGTTGTGGATCGAATCAGCAGACGTAATTCTCGCCGCTCGCTCGTACCGTCACGTCGCTGATGTTGATGCCCCAGGGTTGGTCAATGACATGTACCACCGCGTCGGCCAGGTCATCGGGAGTGATCAGCCAGTACTCCACCGAGTCCACGTCCGTCTGCTCGGGTCGAAGGGCCCCGGTCTGCAAGTTGGCGGCATTCTCGAGGAACTGGGCGCCCTTCTGCCCGACGATGCCGATGACCGCCGCCTCGTTGACGACCCCGGCGGCGAGATTGGTTCCGAGGACACCGGTCGGCTTGACCGTCGTCACCTTGATCCTGCCTTGGGCCTCGACCCGCAACGAATCCGAGAGCACATCGACTGCCGCCTTGGTCGCGCTGTAGACCCCGGAGCCTTCGGTTCCGGCGTTGCCGTAGATGGATGAAATGTTGACGACTTGGCCTCGGCCCTGCTGGATCATCGTGTCGTAGACGGCCGAGATGCCGTTCACGACGCCTTTGATGTTGATGTCGATCGCCTTGTGCCATTTCTCCCAAGCGCGTTCGTGGTCGGCGAAAAACGCCAGCGGCATCACGCCTGCGTTGTTCACGATCACGTCGATGCGACCGTACGTGTCGACGGCGTGTCGGCCTGCCGCCTGAACCTGGGCCATGTCGGTGACGTCGGCGACGTGGGCGGTGCCTTCGAAGCCGGCGGCCCGAATGCCCTCGAAAACCTCGTTCAAGCCGTCGACGCTGACATCCACCCCGACGACGTTCGCGCCACCTGCGGCACACTTTTCCGAAATCAGCTTGCCGAAGCCGCTGGCCGCGCCGGTCACGATGATGACCTTATCCTTCAGGTACTTCGACATGTCTTTCCTATCTGCTCGCTCGATACGCCGCGACGACGGGCTCGAGCTCGTCGGGCGTTGCGCCGTGCATGATCACCGCGTCGGCGCCGTAGTCGAATTCGTCGCGGATGCGCTGTGCGCACTGGTCGGCCGACCCGGTGGCCGACGGTTGCAGCCATTCGTCGGGAATCAACATGGCGATGTGTTCGATCTGCTCGGGCGTGGCCTTGTGGTCGATCCCGCCGGCGATCGACGTCACCACGGAGTCGCCCCGGAACCGTTGCAGCACAGCGGGATCCCATTTATTGGTCTGCACCAGAAGATCGCCGTACCCCTGCAGATAGGTCGCCAACCGCGCGACGGTCTTTTTCAGCCGCAACTGTTCGGGCAGATGGTCGCCGACCGTGGCGAAGCATGACCACACTCGCACGCTGTCCGGGTCGCGGCCCGCCTTTTCCGCGGCCGACTTGACGGTTTTGACGCAGCGCTGCAACGTCTCCGGAGTGAAGTAGGTGTGCAGGATGACGTCGTCGAAAACTCGTCCGCCCAGCGCAAGGGTGTTGGGCCCGAAGGCCACCAGCGCGAGTCGGATGTCTTCGTTGAAGTCCGGGTCGAGAAACAGTATGGGGTACTTGCCCATCGGCCCGTCATGGTTGAAGATCACCTCGCCGTGCCACAGCCGGCGCATGACCTGGGCCCAATCCTCCATCTGTGCCGTCGTCACCGGCGGTATGCCGAATGCCCCGTAAATCGCGGCGATGCCGCGGCCGACGCCCAGGGTGAACCGGCCGCTGGAAAGCCGATGCATGGTGGTCGCCCACGATCCGGTGATCAGCGGGTGACGGGTGTTGTGATTGGTTGCGGCGGTGGCGATTTGCATGCGGCTCGTGACCGCGCATGCGGCGCCGACGAGCGACGACGCTTCCTTGACGTTCCAGCGCTCGGAGATGAACGCGGTGCCGAAGCCCAACTCCTCGCCGCGGCGAGCCTCATCCATCAAGGTCGCCGGGCCTTCACCACCGGCCCCGGCCAACAGGTAATAGCCCAATTCGCCAAGCGTCCGATCGCTCAATTGACAACTCCTTGCAGGAATCGTTCGGTAACACGCTGTACGCGCCGGGAGAACACGTGGCCGACATGGCCGCCGTCATACCAATACAGCTGGCCGCGCCAGCGCTCCTGTAGCGCGGTGGCCGGTTCGCGCATCGCCATCCGGTCATGCCATGCCCCGACGATCAGCCGCCGCTGCGGCGGCGGTCCCGGCTCAACGGCCAACGGGTCGATCACCGAGGTCAGCCTCGAGACGACCGGGGATCCCAGCAGCTCCCGGTATCCGTCGCGGGAGGAACCCCAGCGCCCGAGGTGCAGCGCGATCATCGCGTTCAGCCCAAGGATCGGGGTGTACAGCGCGACGGCATCGATCTGTCTTTCCAGATGCGAGACCAGCGCGGCCACCGGTGTTCCCATCGAAATCCCGGACACCACAACGACGTTGGCCTGTTGTTGCGCCCATCGCACCACGGCGCGCACCTCCGACACCGCGCGCATCATGCCCGCGACATTGCCCAGTGGATCCATGTCCGGATAGGCCGGCCAGTGGCCACGTCGCGGACCGTGCCCGGGCTGCACCGGTAACGCAACGTTGAACCCCAGCCCGCGACGTATTCGGTCGATCCGCGATAGCAGCATGTCGTCGGGGCGTCCCTGGCCGGCGCCGTGTACCCAGATTAGCCACGGCCTCGGGCCGTCATGATGCCGGAGCAGGTGCACCACAGCCCGGGCCGGGCCACCCAGGCCGTCGGCCTCCAATGTCGTCGGCAGCGCCGGATCGTGTTCGAACGTCATCCGTTCGTACGCCAGCCCGCCTATGCGCTGCCGTCGTATCTCGTTTACCCGCAACGGTGGTGGCTCGGCGTGCGCCCGGTCGATGCCCAGGGCCGACAATTCCTCGGCCGCCGCGACGCAAGCGCTCAACGGCCGCACCGCGGCCGGGCTCCGGTCCAGCAGCGAAAACCCGGACAGCACAAGCTCATCCAGCATGACCTCACCGAACTGACGCACACCGCGGGGTGACACCGGGGTCCAGCCGGTCGATTCGTTCAGTCCAGCCACCGTACGCGGTACGACCATGCCCAGCTCGCGGGCCAGGTCGCGGGTGAGGCCCAGGCTGCGCGCTGCCAATGACATGCCGCTCACCTACGCCAGTTTGAAGCCGGTGTATCCGGCGGCCGCGATTTCATCGCAGCGGCGGCGATATTCGGGGATTCCACCGGTGTAACCCATGTACATCCGTTTCTTGCCGGGCACATTGCCACCGTTGTACCAGGAATTGCACGACGGGTGGACCAGTACCGTCGGTGCGACAAGCGAGGTGGCGTGGTCAATCCACTCCTGCTGTGCAGTGGATAGCGCTTCGATCGTGCGAATTCCGTTGGCGCGCAGATACGTGATGCAGTCACTGATCCAGTCCACGTGCTGTTCGAGCGCGGCGACGAAGTTGGTGGCCGCACTCGGGCTGCCCGGGCCCTGGATCGTGAACAGGTTTGGGAAGCCGGCGACCGCCAGTCCGAGGTAGGACAGCGGCCCCTCGGTCGCCCAGAATTCGCCGAGCGACAGCCCGTCGCGCCCCCGGATGTCGATCCGGGTCAGCGCGCCGGTCATGGCATCGAACCCGGTGGCATAGACGATCACGTCGAGATCGTACGAGGCCTGCTCGGTGCGGATGCCGGTCGCCGTCACCTCGCGGATGGGCGCCTTGCGCAGGTCGACGAGCGTGACGTTGTCCCGGTTGAAGGTTTCGTAGTAGCCCTGATCGATGATCGGCCGTTTGCACCCAAACGGATGGTCGGGCACCAGAGCGGCTGCCGTTTCCGGATCCTTGACGATCCGCGCCACCGCCTCGCCGTACAACGTGGCGGCCATCCGGTTCGCCTCGATGTCGAAGAAAAGGTCCCCCCAATTCAGCGCACCCAGGACGCCGTCGGTTTCGATGGCCCGCAATTGATCTTCGCGTGAGGCCGATTTCAACGGTGGTTTGCCGAGCATCCCGAGCAGCACCGAGAACGCGCTCAGCCGCGCCGCGCCGACCGGGTGCGCCCGCTGGGCCGCCCGGATGTCGTCGTAGCGCGCTTTCATCTCGTCTAACTCGCCGGGCTCGAACCGCCGCACCTGCCAGGGCAGCGTGTAGGCCGGTGAACGCTGAAACAGATAGAGCTGCTGGGCTTCCCGGGAAACCACCGGGATGAGCTGAACGGCGGTCGAGCCGGCGCCGATGACGCCGACCCGTTTTCCGACAAGGTCGAAACCCTCTTTCGGCCAGCGGCTGGTGAACAACGACGTTCCGGCGAAGCTGGCCATCCGGGGGATGTCGGGTTCCAGCGGCGCCGACAGGATGCCGGTGGCGGCGACGACGAACGGGGCTTTGAAAGTCTCGCCGGCTTCGGTCGACACCACCCATGCCGCGGCCTGCTCGTCGAAGACCATCGCGACGACCTTCGTGTCGAACTGGATGTCGCGGCGAAGATCAAGCCGGTCGGCGACGAAGTTCAGGTAGGCCTCCACCTCGGGTTGGGCCGGCATCGTCTCCGTCCATACCCAGTCCTGCTGGATCTCCTCGGAGAAGCTGTACGAGTATTCAATGCTTTCGATGTCGCAGCGTGCCCCGGGATAGCGGTTGTACAGCCAAGTCCCACCAACGTTTTCGGCCATTTCCAGCACGCGGGTCCGCATTCCGAGTTGGCGCAGACGATGCAGCACATACAGGCCGGAGAACCCTGCGCCGATCACCAGCGCGTCGACCTCAGTCGCCATCACTACTGGTTATCTGCTGGATGGTTCGGGTCAGGTGCAGGGTTTTGATCCGCCAGGTGCCATCCTGCTTCTCGTAGGTTTCGTGGTAGTGACCGGCGCCGTGCAATTCCTGCCCACCGCCGAAGATGATCCAATCTTCCATCGCCCAAATGCCGGTTGCGGTTGTGGGCGAGGTGAGAGTGATTTCCGGGGTGTGGCAATGGTGCATCGTGGCGGCGTTCTCCAGGCCGCTCAGCACCATGGGCACGAAGTTGTCGACGCCTTCCACCGGCGGAGCCGTCATCGGGTCGGCCCCGCCCGTCGATACCGCCATATCCAGCCTGACCACGACGTCGGTGGTGAATACGCTGCCCCACCCCTCGACGTCTTTGGCGTCGAGAAAGCGGCAGTAACGCGCCTTCAACTGCCGAATCGCTTCAAGATCGTCAGCCACCCTGCTACGCCTCCTCGGCCTGGGCCTGAAATCTATACTGTAACGTATTTAGTATCTGTGGGACGAGGGCGGGAGGAGCCGGCGTGAAAGTCCCGTTCACCTGGAAAGTCACCGGATGGTTCATGGTCGGATGGTCTCCCGAATTTCCCGTCGGCGAGGTCCGCCCGCTGCATTATTTCGGCGAGGATCTGGTGGCCTACCGCGACGAGCACGGTGAGCTGCATGTGCTGGAGGCGCACTGTAAACACCTTGGTGCTCATATCGGCCACGGCGGCACCGTCGTCGGCGACTGCGTCCAGTGCCCGTTCCACGGGTGGCGGTGGGGCCCGGACGGCACCAACCGCTACATCCCCTATCAGCCGGACCGGCCCAACCGCGCACTACGGCTGCGGGTGTTTCCGGTGCGGGAACAATACGACTGCGTGTTCATCTGGCATCAGCCGGACGGCAAGGAGCCGCAGTGGGAAATGCCGGACATCTTCCGCAAATTCCCGCAATTCGAGACCGATCCAGCGGCCTACTACCGCGCCTATCCGGAGTTCTCCCGCCGAGCGGAGCGCGAACCGGTACATCCGCAAATAGTCGCAGAAAACGCGCCCGACAGCGCGCATTTCGAGTACGTGCACCACGCCACGGTCACGCCGCGGGTGCTGGACTGGAAGATCGCCGACCACGAATGGCAATTCGTTGCGGGCTGGCCCGACGCCGGCAGCGACGACCCTGACGATCTCGCGTTGCGGTTCCACAGCCACTTGTTCGGTCTCGGCGGAGCGATCAGCGTCTTCGAGGGTGCGCAGAACCATCGGCTGATTTTCACCTGCACGCCGGTCGACGACGAGTGTTCCGACCTGTTCTACTCAATCTGGTGGCCCCGACTCCCCGACGACGACTCCGATGTGCCGCAGGGCAGGCTGCGCGACGTCATCGAAAAGCAGTTCCTGTCCACCGTGTTCGACGATCTGCAAATCTGGCGCTACCAGAAGTACGTGGAGCATCCGCCACTCTCCAAGGTCGACGCGAAAGGCTATATGGCACTGCGCAAGTGGGCGACCCAGTTCTACGAAGTGCCGGCATGACCGCGCCGGCGACGATGCAGAGCGAAGCGATGAGGTGGGGGCACCTCCCGCTTGCGGGGGAGAGCGGCGCCCAATGACCCAGCTAGCCGAGCTCGCGGCACCCGGGCACACCGCGATCGTCGCTCAGGAGTGCCAAGGCGCGGTCATCGGTCCCCACGCGGGACTGGCGGTGCTCGCCGAAGAAGCACGCCGCGTAGCGCTGCCCAACATCACCCGGTTACTACCGGTCGCCCGGGCAGCAGGCGTGCACATCGTGCACTGTTTGGTGCAGCGACGGCCAGATGGCCTTGGCTCCAACCACAATGCCAAGATCTTCGCGATCGGGCGCGGCCCCGGAAAGGGCCGAGTCGACGTCACTCCGGGCTCGCCGGGGGCAGCCGTATTGCCCGAGTTAGGGCCTGAACCAACCGATCTGGTGCTGAGTAGGTGGCATGGCGTGGGCCCGATGGGCGGCACCGACCTTGACGCGGTGCTGCGCAACCTCGATGTGTCCACCATCGTCGTGGTCGGCGTTTCGCTCAACATCGCGATCCCCAACCTGGTCATGGACGCGGTCAACGCTGCCTATCGTGTTGTCGTGCCGCGCGATGCCGTCGCCGGCGTACCCGCCGAGTATGGCAACGCGATCATCGACAACACGCTGTCCCTGCTCGCGACGATCGCCACGACCGACGACTTGATCGGAGTGTGGACGTAGCAATGACCGACACAGCACCCGAAGTCCGCGGCGGATTTCCAGAGGTCAGGCCGGTTGAGGACGCACCACCCGAACTGGGCCGGTTCGTTGCCGCGCTGCATCGCCTGCAGGACCTAACCGTCTCCACCCGCCCGGACGGTGAGCTGTGGGCCGTCGCGGCCGAGCACGTCGAGAACGCCTGCGCGTTACTCGACGGCCACCAAGTTCCGGAAATCGAGGCGGTGGCCGGCCGAGTTCTCAATCTGCCTGGGTTGGGCCATCCGATGCTGCCGCCGTGGTCCCTGACGAGCGCCGGACCTAACGGTGTCACCATGGCCGGGCACTTCACCCAATCCCATGTCGGCGGGAACCAGGCCGTGCACGGCGGGATGATCCCGCTCTTGTACGACTGGCTACTCGGGATGGTGGTCACCACCGCGGAGATTCGCCCGACCCGAACCGCGTATCTGCGCGTCGACTACCGCAAGATCACCCCGATCGAGGAACCACTGACGGCCCATGGCCGCATCTCCGAGATTGACGGCAGGAAGGTCTTCATCAGCGCTACCATGACTTCGGCCGATGGCACTCTGCTCAGCGAAGCCAACGGCCTGATGGTTCGTTTGCTTCCGCACCAGCCGTGAGAGGCCTGATGTCGATCAGCGCAACACAATTCACAGTGCCTGCCGTCGCCGACGCCGTCGCGGCCGCAATCGGCGACCGCGAGCTGGTGATCCAGGGCGACCGTCGCTACACCTATGCC
>DASQSQ010000566.1:0-3428 GCA_035642315.1 Mycobacterium sp. | reverse complement strand
TGTGGCAATGGTGCTAAACCCCTAGCAGGGTTCGCGGCTCAGTCGTCGATGTGCGTCGGTGGGTTGGCGAAGGCGAAATCCCCAGGATGCTGGTCGGGACCCATCAAATCGCAGTGCTTTTCGGGCACAAGGAAGGAACTGGCGCCGCTATAGATCAACTGGGGAACTGCCACGCAACGTTGCCAGGTGCCGTCAGGCTGGACGGGTCCATCGCACTTGCTGATAACGGGTCCTCCGTACTGGCAGCCGGCGCTGGCCGGCGGCGGCGAAACGATCAGCCCTCCGGCCATCAGCACGGCAGCCAATCCTCCGACGATGCAGCGCTTCATGGTTGTCTCCCGTCACAGCGCCGCTGGTGCATTGCCGAGTACTTGGGGAGGCAACTACCGCGACAACCCAGCCAGCACCATTGACGCTACCGCTTATGTAACTGGTTTTTGCTGCCTTTGAAGTCGTGCTCCGAGATGCCGCGTCATCCGCCACGGGCCGCGATCATCGCTGAGCGATTGACCTTGGTCGCCGCGGTACGCGGAATCTCGTCGACAAACTCGACCGTCTTGGGAACCTTGTAAGCGGCCAGCCGGGTCTTCGCGTAAGCGATAACCTCCGGCTCGGTCAGCTGCGTCGTAGGGTCGGCGAGCTGGACCACGGCGTGCACCCGGTGTCCCCACTGCTCGTCGGCGAGCCCGATAACCACGACGTCGGCGATGGCCGGGTGGCCCGCGAGTGCGGACTCCACCTCCGCCGGAAAGACGTTGGCGCCGCCAGTAATGATCATGTCGACGCGACGGTCGATGATGTAGAGGTAGCCGTCGGCGTCGAGATGGCCGATGTCGCCGGCGGAACGAAAGCCGTCATCGGTCGACGGCAACGGCGGCGCCCCACCCAGATAGCGATATCCCGCGCTCATCGGCGCACGCAGGTACACGTCCCCATCTCGGTCGGGGCCCAGCGGTCTTTTCTCGGCGTCCAGGATTCGAATCTCGGTGTCCCTGAAGCCGCGGCCGACACTGCCCGGATGAGCAAGCCACTCATCGCCGCGCAAAGCGGTGAGTCCGAGATTCTCCGTCATGCCGTAGGCCGTCACAATCTGCTCGGGGCTCAGTAGTTCGAACCAGGTGTGCAGTAGCGGAGCGGGCATCACGGCGGCGCCCTGCAGGATGAAGACAACGCTGGACAAGTCTCGCTGCCGGACGTCGGGCCGGGCTGCGATGCGGGCCAGCATCGTAGGCGTCGCGGTGAAGTTGGTGATCCGATAGCGTTCGATCACGTCCAAAACCAGTGCCGCGTCGAACTTTTCGAGCACCACTAGATGATCGCCGGCCAGCAGGAACAGGAAGGTGGCGAAGCCGTTGGTGTGATACATCGGTGCGGGCACCATGATGGTCTGCGGCTGGGCTACGGGCGTCCAGTTCGACAAGAACGGTTCGCCTTGCTGCTGGATCCAGAGCGACGGCGCCAGGTTCAGGATCACCTTGGGCACGCCGGTTGAACCGCTGCTGCAGATTCCGTTTGCCGTGGGGGAGATGGCCGTGGGCAGCGGGCTCTCCGACTCGGCGGCGGCACGCGCCCCGAGCTCCCACCGGCTCCTTTCGTCCACGACCACAGCGGGGTCGATGACGTCACGCACCCGATTGCACTCCCACTCGGGTAGGTCCCAGTGCATGGGAATGGGAACCGCGCCGATCTTCCAGCACCCCAGCGTGGCCAGCACAAGGTGCTCTGAATTCGGGATAGCCAGTGCAACAAGAGAACCCGTATCAGCACCATTGGCGGCCAGGGCGCGCCCCCACTGATTGGCGCGGGCGTCGAGCTGGCCGAAGGTCAGCGAGTGGGCCGTGCCGTCGAGCGCGACGACGGTCACAGCCGGCTCGTCACCACGATGGTCGGCGAGCTCGGCGAGTTTGGTGCTGAATGGGATTCCTTCGTCAAATGGATTAGCGATCGGCCCGGATGCGGCTTGTTCGGTGCTCATCTGCGCCGCTCCTCAGCATCGCGCCGCTCTGCATTGTCGCCGGCGCGGCTCACACCGGCTCCGCCGCAATCGGTTCGCTGAACAACGTCTCGAGTTGGCCGCCGCGAACACCGGGCATCAGGCGCAGCGCAATCAGTTCGCTGCTGACGGGCAGCCGGATCAGCGGCTGGGTGTGCCTGTCCAGGATGCTGACGTCGGACTCGTCGCAAAAACCCAGCGCGCCGAGTAACTGGTGCGCGGTGCGCAGCACGTGGCGCGCGGTATCGGCGGCCTTAAGCCGGAGCATCAGCGCGTCTGCCGAACGTACTTGAGCTGCAGTCGATCCCGTCCGGCTGATGGTGTACTTGGCGAGCTCGTACAGCCCGCGCACGGCGACCGATGCATCGGCGATGGTGAACCGGACGGCTTGAAATTCCGCCAGCGGCTTGCCGAACTGCATCCGCGCGGTGACGTGCTGCCGGGTGATCTCCAATGCCTGCTGCACAGCGCCCAGAATCCGCCAGGACCCCAGCGTCAGGTGCAGATCGACGTCGGCTGCCGGCACCGTGCCGTCGGGCTCAGTCAAGGTGGCCGGCACCAGAAAAGGACCCAACTTGGCGCTGGTTCGCGACGACGGTTGCGCGTGATACCGGGTGCCGTCGAGATCGGCGGCGATCCAGTCGCCGGCCAGGTCGCCGTGATCGATACGCGGCGCTTCGGGGTTCACCAAGGCGAGGCGGGCGCCGTCGATCGCCAGCAGCTCCTCGACCAGCGGGTAGGGCAGGGCCGCTGCGCCGGCTGCCTGGCTCAGGACAGCGGCCGCCAGCAGATCGTCGTCGGCAGATCGGACGTCGAGGTCGAATGCGCCGAGGTCGGCCAGCGCCACCCGGGCGTCGTGTCGGACGTGGTCCTCGGTCTCGGCCTGCAGCGCCGCCTGAGGGCCGCCGAAGCGTGTGAACCGTTTGGCGGCGACGAGGCCGAACTCGGTGATGTCCTCTGGCAGAGCGGTGTTCACCGGATCACCTTTCGTTGCGGACCTGGCAGTACACGGCCGGGCAGGAGCCGACGCCATGGTGCCAATCGTCGTCGAACGGGATGTCGGTGGCAGCGGTTAGCGTGCGAGGCGTGAAGCAGATGATCAGGGTGCGCATGCTGCCGACCGAATTCGAGGCGGTGGCGCTCGATGCCACCGTGAGAAGATGTAATACCGCAGCGTCGTGGTTGTCGAGTCGGATGCATGCCGAGCTGCTCCATCATAAGCACGACGCGCAGAGGCGCTTCTATGCCGAGTTGCGGGAGCGGTTCGGGCTGCCGGCGCAGCCGGCAATCCGCATAATCGCCAAGGTCGCAGCCGCTTACACCACGCTCCGCGCCAACGTGACTGCCGGCAACTACGGTCCACCTCAGTCGCCTCGCCGAGCCAAGGTGCTGGCCAAGCCGATCAAATTCCGCTTGGATGCGGCTCAACCGTTTG
>DASQSQ010000565.1:0-3182 GCA_035642315.1 Mycobacterium sp. | reverse complement strand
GGCTGCGGCCGGGCGAGGAGAAGCTGGTGTTCAGCCGGTTCTGGCGCTCGGACCCGTCGCGGGTGCGCCGATCGGGTGGGACCGGGCTGGGGCTGGCGATCAGCGTCGAGGACGCGCGCCTGCACCAGGGCCGGCTCGAGGCCTGGGGTGAGCCCGGCAAGGGCGCCTGCTTCCGGCTGACCCTGCCGCTGATCCGCGGCCACAAAGTCACCACCAGTCCGCTGCCGATGAAACCGATTGCCCCAGAACGCAAGGAGCGTCAGCTCCGGCCGCGAGAGCACGCCGAAAGGGGTGCGTGATGCGGCAGCTAGCCGGGCTGATATTCGCCCTGGCCGTCGTGCTCGCGGGCTGCGCCGGAGTGCCGAGTGCGTCGGCGCCGCAAGCGATTGGCACCGTCGAGCGGCCGGCACCATCGAACCTGCCCAAGCCGACGCCCGGCATGGACCCAGACATGCTGCTGCGCGAATTCCTCAAAGCCACAGCCGATCCGGCCAACCGGCACCTCGCTGCACGCCAGTTCCTCACTCAGTCGGCGTCGAACGCCTGGGACGATGCCGGTAGTGCGTTGCTGATCGACCACGTCGTCTTCGTCGAAACACACAGCGCTGAACGGGTTTCGGTGAACATGCGGGCAGACAAACTTGGCTCGCTTTCGGATATGGGCGTGTTCGAGACCGCCGAGGGAGTGCTGCCGGATCCCGGTCCGATCGAGCTGATCAAGACACCGGGCGGCTGGCGCATCGACCGGCTGCCCAACGGGGTGTTCTTGGACTGGCAGCAATTTCAGGCCACCTACAAACGCAACACGCTGTACTTCGCGGACCCGACCGGCAAGACGGTCGTTCCGGATCCGCGCTATGTCGCGGTGGTCGACCGTGATCAGTTGGCTACCGAACTGATTTCCAAGCTGATCGCCGGTCCGCGTCCGGAGATGGCCAAAAGCGTGCGTAACATGCTCGGTCCGCCGCTGCGGCTGCGCGGGCCGGTGACTCGGGCCGACGGCGGAAAGAGCGGTATCGGACGCGGCTACGCCGGAGCGCGCATCGATCTGGAGTTGTTGACGGTCGCCGACCCGCACAGCAAGCAATTGCTTGCCGCGCAGATCATCTGGACCCTGGCGCGCGCAGACATCAAAGGCCCGTACGTGATCAACGCCGACGGGGCCGCGCTGGACGAGAGGTTCGCCGCCGGGTGGAACCCCTCTGATGTCGCCGCCACCGATCCAGGTGCCGCCGAGGGGGCTGCAGCCGGGGTACACGCGCTGGTGGGCGGGCGGCTGGTGTCGCTGAACGGTCAGGCCGCAGACCCGGTGCCGGGCGCGTTCGGGCGCACGACGGACCAGACCGCAGCCACGCTGTCGCGCAGCGGACACCAGGTGGCATCGGTGGTGACACTTCGGCCGGGCGCTCCGGATATGGCATCCTCGCTGTGGATCGGCGATCTCGGCGGCGAGGCCGTGGAAGCCGCTGACGGGCACACCTTGTCGCGGCCCAGCTGGTCGCTGGACGACGCGGTGTGGGTGGTCGCCGACGGCAACACCGTCTTGCGCGCCATTGCCGGGACGGCGTCGGGTCAGCCCGCGCGGCTACCGGTTGATTCGGCCGCGGTGTCCAGTCGCTTCCCAGGTGTGATCGCCGAGCTCCAGCTGTCCCGGGACGGTACGCGGGCGGCGATGGTCATCGAGGGCCAGGTGATCCTGGCCAGCGTCGAGCAGACGCAGGCCGGCCAATTCGCGATGACCTACCCGCGGCGGCTCGGGTTCGGGCTGGGCTCTTCGGTGGTGTCGTTGTCGTGGCGCGCCGACGACGATATCGCGGTGAGCCGCAACGATCCTGAGCACCCGGTGTCCTACGTCAACATCGACGGGGTGAACTCCGATGCACCCAACGGCAATCTGCAGCAGCCTGTTGGGGCGATCGCGGCCAACCCGTCGATTGTGTACGTCGCCGATCCGCGCGGGGTGATGCAGCTGTCGATCTCGGGTGCCGAAGGGCCGCAGGGCTGGCTGGACGTACCGCCGTTCATGGTGGGCGGCGCGATTCCGGTACTGCCCGGCTGAGCGGGACTCGCTCCTATCCATGCCGCCGCAGTGCGGCTGGGCGACCCGCACGGTACCGCGTTGTGGGCCGGCGCGGGTTTTCGTCACGCGAAGGCGGCTCCGGCCGCCGACATCGTGCGCGAGCTCGCCGGCTAGAGCGCATCGAAACCTGCTTGTGCTGAAATGGTTTTAGAGATTTCGGTACTGAAGTTTGTCGTGTCGCTGTCGGTTGTGGGGCCGGGAACGGACTCGCGCCGACCGACGCGTTCGAAATGGCTTTAGGCCGCGATGTTTTCGCAGTGACCTCAAACCGGTTCCACAGCTGATCAGCAGCCTGCGGCCCGGCCAGCGTGTCAGACTGACGCTCATAGCGCCGGCACACCCTTCGGGAATGGCGTACCGGAATAAAGCCGGCATCAACGTTGTTGGGCACGCGTAATCAGGCAGTCTACGGACGGTGAGAAGGGCTATTTCGTGACGGAACCACTGACCCGGAGGCGACCTCCGCGGATGTGGCCAACGTCACTTGAACCGGCTGACCGGTCCCGACGTTCAAAAGGTTATTTACGGGCGTTAAGAAGGGCCATGTCGTGACGGTGCAACCGACATCGGAGACACCCGGAGACGCTCCGGATGCGCATATTTGGACGCCGGAGTGCGACTTCGACGATTTTGTCGAGCTGTGCGGCTGTGGCCTGCCCCACCTGCGCCTGCTGACTGATCCGGACTCGTTTTCAACGACCCTGCGTGGGGGTCGCATGGGTCCGGCAGCCCTGAAAGACATCGTCGTCGGTGCTGACACGTCCATCGATTGCGGTGAGGAGTGCGAGGCGTACCGAGTGTTTCTGGTCCGATCGGGCCGCGCGGCGGGGGCACACCGGGGCTTGTTTGCCGGCGGCGTTGCCGGCAGTGCCTCCGTGTACCCGCCAGAGGGGCTTGCCGCCCTGCACTGGGACGCGAGTAGCGAAATACTCCTTTTCAAGATCGACCGTTCCGCCGTTGAGGACGCCCTCAGCGATGCACTGGGCCGACAGGTGACGCCGCAACCCGACTTCGCGCCCCTGATGCCGACTGATACCGTGCCAGCGCGAAGCTGGCTCAACATGGTGATGGTGTTCGCGGAGCAGTTTTTTCATCACGAGGG
>DASQSQ010000564.1:0-7530 GCA_035642315.1 Mycobacterium sp. | reverse complement strand
GCGGCGCCGGCGCTGCTGGCGGCGGTAGAGCGGTCGCCGCAGGCCGCGGCGGCACATGACCGGATGGGCTGGGTCGGGCTGTTCACCACCGACGGTCGTATCGAAGACCCGGTGGGATCACGACCCCATGTGGGGCACGGCGAGATCGGTCTCTTCTACGACACTTTCATCGGCCCCCGCGACATTGTCTTTCATCGCGACCTCGACGTCGTCCACGGCGCGGCCGTCATCCGCGATCTCGAACTCAAGGTGGCCATGGGGTCGGCGGTCACCATGACTATCCCGGCGTTTCTTCGTTACGACCTTTGCGAGATCAACGGCGAATGGAAAATCGCGCGGCTACGCGCCTATTGGGAACTGCCGAGCATGATGTTGCAATTCCTGCGTAACGGCCTACCCGCGGCGCCGGCTGGCATCCAACTGTCGCATGGGCTCGTCCGCAACCAGCGACTACGCGGCACCGCCGGTTTCGCGGCCGGCTTCCGTCGCGTGGGTTCCCGGCGCAAAGACTTGGTGGACACCTTTGTGGCTGCTGTTGGCGCAGGAGACAAGCAGGCGGCACAACGGACGCTGTCATCTGATGCCGCAATCACTTTCGGCGACGGCGAGGCCGCAGAAATCGTAGCAATCGCGGCCCTCGTCGCGCGGTGCCCAGGTGCTGCGGCGTCGAAGCTCATCGCTGCGGGCTCCACCGTCGCCGTCTCGATCACGTCACAGCACGGGCGCGGCGTTATGTTCGCCGAGGTTGCGTGGCGCCGCAACGAAATCCGCCGGGTCCGCTACTTTCCGGCCAGCAGCACCAGTGACGCCGCCGACAACCCCAAGTAGGCGCCGGGGAAGGCGATGTTGTACAGAACGCGAGCCCGAAGATGCGCGATCACCGCGCCGATGAAAAACAACACCAGGCCGGTGGCGCCGGCGATCCCGATGGCCGGTGGGCCAACGAGACCGACGAGAAGCCCGGCAGCTCCGGCGAGTTTCAGGGTGCCCAACATCGGTAGCCACGAACGCGGCACGTGCACCTTGGCTGAGTTCGCCAGCACGAAGCCGGCGGGGATGAAATCGGGGATCGCGACGGCCGCGGTGACGACGGCGGTGATCACCGTGACGACGTATAGGCTCATTAGGCTGGTCTCCTCCTGTGCAGGGAGTGTTCGTCGAATGTGGTCATCTCCTTGACGGCTTTCGCCTGGGAAAGGTGACCATGAGAACCATCGAAGATCTCGCCCGGCGGTTCGACAGTGATCGTCGGCAGCTGAAGTCGGTGGCGTTTCATCTGCTCGGCTCGGCAGCTGACGCCGAAGATGCGGTGCAGTCCGCCTGGGTGAAGGCCAGTCAGGCAGACCACGGCATGGTCGAGAACCTGACGGGTTGGTTCACCACCATTACCGCCCGCGAGGCGATCGAGGTGTTGCGGACTCGCAAACGGCGAGCAGAGCAGCCGCTCGCCGACCCCGATCAGCTCGAGCGGATCGCGGTAGCCACCGCCGCGGGAGCGGACGAAGGTGCTCTGCTCGCCGATTCGGTCAGCCGGGCGCTGCTCGTCGTCCTCGACCGGCTTTCGCCGGCACAGCGCGTCGCCTTTGTCCTGCACGACGCGTTCGCCATGCCCTTCGACGCCATCGGCGAACTATTGGATCGGTCGCCGGACGCCGCCAAGAAACTGGCCAGCCGGGCCCGTGGTCGACTGCACGCCGGCGGCTCGGTGGAGCCGAGGCGAACGGCTGAACACCTCAAGATCGTCGAGGCGTTTCTGGACGCTTCGCGTGGCGGTGATATCCGGATGTTGTTGGGCCTGCTGGCTCCTGAGGTGGTGCGCAGGGTGGACCGCGAACTGGTGCCCGACGATGTGCCGACCGAGCTCCGTGGCGCCAAGCAGGTCGCCGAGGAAACCCGGCGGTTCGCGTTGCGCGCACGGGCCGGGGCAGTGGTCCTTATCGACGGGGTCCCGGGTATTGCCATCGCACCCGCGGGACACGTTGAGGCGTTGCTGCAGATCGGCATTGAAGACGGCAGGATACAAACCATCGACATCATCGGCGATGCCGATCGCTTGAAAAGTGCGGTCCTCGCGCTGCCGCAATGACCATGGAGATGAACAACGAACGCTAGGCCCAGTGTCGACCAGCACTTTGATCGGCGGACGCTTTTACGTGGCGCCGGCGCGCTTGGCGCCGCGGCGGTGTCGCTGTGGCCCACCGGATGTAGTTCCGATGACAATGCACTGACTTTCTTCTTTGCGGCCAATCCAGAAGAGGCCGATGCCCGGCAGCGAGTCGTTGACGCCTTCCAGCGCAGCCACCCCGACATCAAGGTTCGGACGCTGTTGTCCGGGGGCAATCCGTTGCAACACATGTCGATCTATTGCGCCGGCGGCAAGTGTCCCGACGTGTTGATGGCGTGGGACCTCACCTACGCCGGATTGGCAGCCAGGGCAGTGCTACTCGACCTCAACACCATGTTGGCGCAAGACAAGGCTTTCGCCGCCGACGTGAAGGCAGACGGCATCAGATCGCTGTATGACACGTTCACGTTCGACGGCGGCCAGTACGCCCTTCCTGAGCAGTGGTCCGGAAATTTCTTGTACTACAACAAGAAGCTATTCGCAGAGGCCGGTGTGCGCCCGCCGCCCGGGCGTTGGGATCAGCCGTGGAGTTTCGGCGAGTTCCTCGACGCCGCCAAAGCGCTCACCAAGCGCGACCGATCGGGGCGGGTCAGTCAATGGGGATACGTCGACAGCTGGGTCTCGTTCTATGCGGCCGGGCTGTTCGGCATGAACAACGGCGTCCCGTGGTGCACCCCGCGGATGAATCCGACGCACCTCAACTTCGACAACGAGGCGTTCCTCGAAGGTATCCAGTTCTACGCCGATCTGGCCCACAAGCACAGGGTCGCTCCAACCTCGTCGGACACCCAGTCGATGTCCACGATGGATCTCTTCACCTCGGGCCGGGCGGCGATGGCACTCGGTGGACATTGGCGATACCAGACGGTCGACTTGGCCAAAGGCCTGGATTTCGATATCACCGTGCTGCCGACCGGTCCGAAAGGGCGCGCTGCCCGCTCGAACATCGGCACAACGGGGCTGGCCATCGCGGCGAGCAGTCCCCGCAAACAGCAGGCGTGGGAGTTCGTGAAATTCGCCACCGGCCCGGTCGGACAGGCAGTGACCGCTGATTCGGGCCTGTTCGTGCCGGTGCTGCGGTCCGCGATCACATCGGCCGGCTTCGCCGAGGCCCACACCAGGATCGACAATCTCCATGTGCTGACCGGCGGGCCAGCCCATTCCGAGGGCATGCCGATCACCCCGGAGTGGTCAAAGATCGTCGCGTTGATGGACCGAAACTTCGGCCCCGTTCTGCGGGGCGTGCGGCCGGCGACATCGTTGGCGAACGGGCTGTCACACGCCGTCGACGGGGTACTTCGTAACCCATGACCCAGATCAGTGAATCCACCGCGGTGATCGGGCGACGCCGATTTTCCAAGCGGCGCGCCCGAGCCGGACGGATGTTTGTCGCGCCGAACTTGACGGCGGTCGCGGTATTCATGCTGTTCCCGCTCGGATTCTCGCTCTACATGAGCGTGCAGAAGTGGGACTTGTTCAGGCCCGCGAAGTTTGTCGGTTTGGCCAACTACCACAGCCTCTTTGCCCACGATCCGCTGTTCGTGATCGCGCTGCGCAACACGGTGGTCTACACCGTTGGCACCGTCGTCCCTACGGTGCTGATCAGCCTCGCCGTGGCCGGTGTGCTCAACCGGAAAGTCAAGGGGATCAGCATCTTTCGCACAATCATATTTCTGCCGTTGGCTGTGTCGTCGGTGGTGATGGCCGTCGTGTGGCAGTTCGTCTTCAATACCAACAACGGTCTGCTCAACATCATGCTCGGCTGGATTGGGATCGGCCCTGTCCCATGGCTGAACGACCCCAAATGGGCGATGCTCTCGCTGTGCACGGTTAGCGTTTGGCGTAGCGTTCCTTTTGCGACCGTCATCCTGTTGGCGGCTATGCAGGGCGTGCCCGACAATCTTTATGAGGCGGCCAAACTCGACGGCGCAGGGGAAGTACGACAGTTCGTCTCGATCACCGTGCCACTGATCCGCGGCGCAGTGTCTTTCGTGGTGGTCATCTCGATCATCCACGCATTCCAGGCATTTGACCTCGTCTACGTTCTGACCGGGGGCAACGGCGGGCCTGAGACCGCAACTTACGTACTCGGCATCATGCTGTTCCAGCACGCGTTCGGTTTCTTGGAGTTCGGTTACGCTTCGGCCTTGGCGTGGGTGATCTTCGCCATCCTGCTGGTATTGACCGTGCTGCAGTTGCGGCTAGGCCGCCGTCGGGCCGCCCAGGAGGAACGATCGTGGGCTTAGCCGCGCGAGTGATCAAACCCAGCGTTGTGCGCGGCGTCGTGGGGTATATCGCCCTGACCGCTATCGCATGGTGTGCGCTGTTCCCGATCTTGTGGGCGGTATCGGGATCGTTGAAGGATGAGGGCGAGGTAACCACGCCGACGCTGTTTCCGTCACACCCGCTGTGGTCCAACTACCGTGAGGTATTTGCGCTGATGCCGTTCTGGCGGATGCTCTTCAACTCTGTGCTGTACGCCGGCAGTGTGAGCGCCGGCCAGGTGTTCTTCTGCTCACTCGCCGGATATGCCTTCGCACGGCTACGGTTTCGCGGCCGTGACACGTTGTTCGTGTTGTACCTGGGTACGTTGATGGTTCCGTTGACGGTTACCGTGATCCCGCAGTTCATTTTGATGCGCATCGCCGGGCTGGCCGACACGCCGTGGGCGATGATCGTGCCGGGGTTGTTTGGCAGTGCGTTCGGCACCTACCTCATGCGCCAGTTCTTCCGTACCCTGCCGGTAGAGCTCGAGGAAGCGGCGATCCTGGATGGCTGCTCGCCGTGGCAGATCTATTGGCGGATACTGCTTCCGCACGCCACGCCGGCGGTGATGGTGTTGGCCGTGCTTACGTGGGTCAACGTCTGGAACGATTTTCTCTGGCCGCTGTTGATGATTCAGCGCGGCAGCATCGCGACGCTGACGCTCGGGTTGGTGCGGATGCAGGGTGAGTACGTCGCCAGATGGCCGGTGCTGATGGCTGCATCGATTCTTATACTGCTGCCGCTGCTTTTGGTCTATGTGCTTGCTCAACGCGCCTTCATTCGCGGTATCGCCGTCACCGGGCTTGGCGGATGACATGGCATCGGTGACTTTCGAGGAAGCCACGCGGCGTTATCCCGGTACGACGCGGCCCGCAGTCGACCACTTGGATCTGAGCGTGGGCGACGGTGAGTTCGTGGTGTTGGTCGGACCGTCTGGCTGTGGCAAAACGACCTCACTGCGAATGATCGCCGGGTTGGAGACAGTGGACTCCGGGCGGATCCTCATCGGTAGCCGAGACGTCACTGACGACGACCCCAAAGACCGCGACGTGGCGATGGTGTTCCAAAACTATGCCTTGTATCCGCACATGACGGTGGCGCAGAACATGGGTTTCGCGCTGAAAATCGCCAGAATCACGAAAGCCGAGACCCGCGAACGGATTCTGGATGCAGCGCGGCTACTGGACCTGGAGCCCTACCTGGATCGCAAACCCAAGGATCTGTCGGGCGGCCAACGCCAACGGGTGGCGATGGGGCGCGCGATCGTGCGCCGACCGCAAGTGTTCTTGATGGATGAACCGTTATCCAACCTCGACGCGAAGCTTCGGGTGCAGACCCGCAACCAAATCGCCGGATTGCAGCGGCGACTGGGCACCACCACCGTGTACGTCACCCACGATCAAGTTGAGGCGATGACCATGGGGGACCGTGTCGCGGTGATGCGTGACGGTGTGCTGCAACAGTGCGCAGCGCCCAGGGAGCTGTACCGCAGTCCCGTCAACATGTTTGTCGCGGAATTCATCGGTTCGCCGGCGATGAACCTTTTCACGCTTCCTGTCGTCAACCACTCGGTTTCATTGGGCGACTGGCCGATTCAGTTGCCGCGCGCGATCACCGATGCCGCAGGCGAGATCGTGGTCGGCATCCGGCCTGAACACTTCGAGATCGGCGCCGGCGGCGTTGAAATGCAGATCGATGTCGTCGAAGAACTCGGCGCGGACGCCTATCTGTACGGGCGAGTCACCGGGCCCGACAATACATTTGGTCAACCGGTCGTCGCGCGCGCCGACGGCCAGAGTCCACCGCTGCGCGGCGATCGGGTGCGGCTGCATCCGCAGCCGGGACACCTGCATTTCTTCGCCGTCGATGGTCGCCGGCTGCCATGAGCAGTCGGGGCCGGGCCTTTAGGCGACCCGGCCCCGACGACTGACGTCAGTGATTAGGCGGGAATCGAGTTACCGATTCGGTCGAGAATGGTGGGCACGTCGGCTCCGGCGTCGCCGCGCTGGCACACGCGGGCGGCGAATATCTGATCCATCATTTGACCGACGGCCGGGCCCGCGTTTCCCATCTGACAAATTTGTGCTTGCAGTATCGTGTTCTCGGCCGCGCGCAGGTCGAAGTAACAATTCCAGCCGACGGGATCACCTTGGTAAAGCTGGGCCATGTGCCACTTCGCGTCACCGTCCGACAACTTCGGAGCCGACAGCTCCCAGGTCGGTTTGCTGTCCAGGTCGGTGATTTGCACGGTCTGATTGCAGCCGGAAGTCGGCTGCATGCCGTTACTGAGTACCCTCAGCTAATGGGTAACTCGGTCAATAGCTTCACCTGGAACAAACCGGCATCTCAGTGAAGCTTCATTTCCTTGCGTATCTGGCGGTCGCGCTCGCCATTGTGGTGCTACCCGGATGTGCGCGATCTGTCGAGGGAACGCCGGTGGCCGCGCATGGGTCGTCCTCAGGTGCCAAAAGCTCACCGGGGCAACCGGTTAAGGATTACGACATCAGCCGGCTCAGCAAGCTGCAGACCGAGTTTCCACCGGGGTTCAGCCACATTGAAGCGATGCCGGTCACCACGCTCGGGCCGGCTGCCGACAAGTTCTCCAGTGTCGGGATAGGTCAAGTCGTTTCGGTCGACCCGCCACGTTGCCGATCGCTGCTTCAACCCGTGACCCCGCCCAGCGACGCGCAATTCACGATGGTTGCCGGGGTCGGGAAAGGGGCGATCATGGTCGGCGCAGTGAAGTCGCGCGGCCCGCTTCCGGTGACCACCGCTCCCGCAGGCTGCGATCATGCCGCGGTCATCCGGAAGATGGGCCGAAGGCAATACGATTCGACGGTCAAACATCTTCCGGGTCCGTCGATCGAGGGCGTCACTACCACCGGAACCATGGATGTAGCCACCGCGGGCGGCCCCAAATCCTACGTTTTTGTGGGGCTTCTCAGCGACACGGTGGCTATCGCCGTCCAGGGCCTGCTACCCGGGGATCCGCAAGCGGAGGACACCCTGCAGGACCTACTGGTCAAGGCCGTCGATGCCATCCGCGCCGATTGACGATTCGGCCGTGAAGGCCGCACATTTCACGCTGACCGAATCTCGCGAATTCACGCCGACGCCGTTCGCGCAGAGCCACTGGGGTG
>DASQSQ010000563.1:0-5134 GCA_035642315.1 Mycobacterium sp. | reverse complement strand
TCGCCACCCCGCCCTCCGTCGATCCGAACCCGTCGATGACGATGCAGTCGAACCTCTCGGCGAAACGCTCGATGTCTCCGGGTGCTCCCTCGTTGCCGTAGACCGCACGCAGCGGATTGTCGGCGTCGTCCGGCCGCTCGGGTTGGGCGAGTACGTAAGACAGCGGCTTGCCCACGTAGTTGGCGTAGGTGGCGCCGTAGCGGCGGATGTCCGGCAGAAATCCAGACGCAGAGAATTTGCGCCGCAACACCATTGAGCCGCGGCAGGCTAACGACACCGCCCATCCCACCAGCACCGCGTTGGAATGGAACAACGGCATCGATGCATAGCAGACATCGGCAGGGCCGAGACTGAAGCGGTCGGTCATCGTCACGCCGGCGATCGCCACCTTGCCGTGGCTGCACATGACCGCCTTGGGGTCACCGCTGGTGCCCGAGGTGAAGATCAGCATGAACAAATTGTCGGGCTGAGCGGACCGAAAGCGCACCTCGGCGTCGTGGTGTGCGGCCACCTCGTCGGCCCATTCGGCCGCGTCGACATTGATATGGTCGATATCGCCAAGTGTTGCAGCGGAATTCGAGTCGGCCAGCACCAGCTGGCAATCGGCGTGGTCGATGTCGCGGGCCAGCGCGGGACCGCGGCGCACCGGGTTGAGGCCCACCGGGACGATTCCCGACATCCCCGCCGCGACCAACACGGCAGAGAAGAACGGCGTGTTCTCCAGCAGCACCCCGACGTGTGGCGGCCGGGCCGGGTCGAGCCGCGCACGCAGGGTGGCCGCTACCGCGGCGCCGTGCCGGAGATGCTCACGCCAGTTGACGAACGAATCCTCGAAGTAGACGCCCCGATCCTCGACGTCCACGAGCGGTCGCAGCAGGTCGACGACGGTCGGGAGTCCTTCGGTCACTGGCTAAGCCGGCGTGTCGGCCAGTTCGCGGCCGATCTTGAGCAATTGCCCGGTAGCCCCGCCCAGCGTGAACTCGGTCTGCTTGGCGGCCAGGAAGTAGCGATGCACCGGATGATCGGTGTCGATCCCGACGCCGCCGTGGATGTGAACGATGGTGTGGGCCACGCGATGTCCGGCATCGGCGGCCCAGAAGGCCGCGGTGGCGACCTCGGTGTCGGCCGGCAGGTCCTCGCTCAGTCGCCAGGCCGCCTGCGTCAAAGTCAGCCGCAATCCCTTGACATCGATGTAACCGTCCGCCAGCCGTTGTCCTACGGCTTGGAAGCTGCCGATCGGGCGATCGAACTGCTCACGCGTGCGTGCGTATTCGGCGGTCAACTGCAGTCCGCGGTCCAGGACGCCGAGTTGAAATGCGCTGCGGCCCAGTATGTCCAGCGTGCCGATCCAGCTGACCACGTCCTCGCCGCCGACAATCCGCTGGGCATCCACCTCGACCCCGTCGAGCCGTACGTGCCCGATGCTGCCCAGCCCGGTGGTCTCCAGCGCCGTCACCGTGACTCCCGGGTCGTCGGCGGCAACCAGGAAAACCGAGGTGCCGGAGTCGGTTTCGGCCGGCACCAAGAAGGCATCGGCCACCGGCCCGTAACCGACCTGGGTGCGGGTTCCGGTCAGCCGGTAGCCGTCGCCGGCACGCGCGGCGAGCACCGGGCCGTCGCCCATCTCGCCGTCCAACGCGACCGTCAGTATCTTGGCGCCGCTCACCGCGGGCTCGGCCCACTGCTTCTGAAGTTCCGGTGAACCGAATCGGGCCAGCGCGCCGGCCGCCAAGACGACAGAGTCCAGGTAGGGGACGGCAGCGAGCTGTCGGCCCAGGGCTACGAGGACGGCAGTCTGTTCCAACACCCCAAAACCGCCTCCGCCCAACGACTCCGGCGCAGCGGTGGAGAGGATGTCGGAGTCGATCAGCTTGCTCCACAGCTCGCGGTCGAATCGCTGATCCAGGCCGTCGAGCTGACGTTGGTGCTCAGGCGTGCATACCGAGTCGACGATGGTGGTGACCAGACCGCCGAGATCCTGCGCGGCTTCGGTTGTCGAGAAATCCATGGGTTCTCCAGAATTCGCTAGCGGTTGGCTCGGGGCAGGCCCAGGGCGACCATGCCGATGATGTCGCGCTGCACCTCGTTGGTGCCGCCGCCGAAGGTCAGGATCAGGCAGGCCCGGTGCATCCGCTCGACTCGACCGCGCAGCAACGCTCCGGGTGAATCCTGACGCACGGTCGCCGCGGTGCCCAGTACCTCCATCAGCAGGCGGTAGGCCTCGGTGGCCAGTTCGGTACCGAACACCTTGGCTGCCGAGGCGTCCGCGGGTGACGGTGTGGCCGACTCCGACGAGGCGAGTTCCCAGTTGATCAGCTTGAGGACCTCGACCTTGGCATGCACTCGGGCCAGGTTCAGCTGCACCCATTCCGAGTCGATGAGCCGGGCGCCGGTGCCGTCCTTCGTGTTTTGCGCCCAGTCCCGAACCTGGTTGAGCGCCATGATGATCGGCATTGGCGAGACCAACGCGACGCGCTCGTGGTTGAGCTGGTTGGTGACCAGCTTCCAGCCGCCGTTCTCCTCGCCTACGCGGTTGGCGACCGGGACCCGGACGTCCTGGTAATAGGTCGCACTGGTGTCGACGCCCGCCATCGTGTGGACCGGCGTCCAGGAGAAACCTTCGGCGCTGGTCGGCACGATCAGCATCGAGATGCCGCGGTGCTTCTTGGCTTCGGTGTTGGTGCGGGCCGCCAGCCAGACGTAGTCGGCGTACTGGATCAGACTGGTCCACATCTTCTGGCCGTTGACCACGTAGTCGTCGCCGTCGCGCACCGCGGTGGTCCGCAGGTTGGCCAGGTCGGTGCCGGCGCCGGGTTCGGAGTAGCCGATCGAGAAGTGCAGGTCCCCGGACGCGATCTTGGGCAGGTAGAACTTCTTCTGCTCCTCGGTGCCGAAGGCCATGATGGTCGGCGCGACGCTGTTGATGGTCAGGAACGGCACGGGTGCGCCGGCGATCGCGGCTTCGTCGGTAAAGATCAGCGAGTCCATCGGCGAGCGGTCCTGGCCGCCGTACTCCTTGGGCCAGTTCAGGGTGAGCCAGCCGTCTTTGCCCATCTGGGCGACGGTCTCGCGATACACATTGCCGCTGCCGACCTCGCCCGACGTCGAACTCAACGCCTCGCGGCGTTCCGGGGTGATCAGCTTGTCGAAGTACGACCGCAGTTCGCGACGCAGCTCTTCCTGCTCAGGGGTATAACTGATGCGCATTCCGGCCACCCTCCTCCTCGTAGGTGAATTTCGCGGCAGCCTGCGTCAACGGCTACCCATTCGCCTTCCTGGTTGTAACACGTTCTAGTCTGAGGGTCCAGCGACCGCCACGCCGAACGCATTCGGCGCTGGTCGTATGGTGGGTTCTACCGAACCCCATCTAAGTCACTACCCACGTTTTAGGAGGATGCCGTGCGGGTGATAGTCGACCATGATCGCTGCGAAGGCAACGCGGTGTGCCTGGGAATCGCGCCCGATATCTTCGACCTCGACGACGAGGACTACGCGGTGGTGAAGACCGACCCGATTCCCGCCGACCAGGAGGCGCTGGCCGAGCAGGCCATCCAGGAATGCCCGCGCGCAGCGCTGATACGCGAAGACTAGAGGTATTCATAAATTGACGCGCAACAGCAAAGCGGCCGATCTCTCCGGGAAGGTCGCGGTGGTGACCGGTGCCGCCGCGGGGCTGGGCCGCGCCGAAGCGATCGGCCTGGCTCGTGCCGGCGCCACCGTCGTCGTCAACGACATCAAAGCCGCGCTGGATGCGTCCGACGTCATCGACGAGATCGGCGCGGCCGGATCCAAGGCCGTGGCGGTTACCGGCGACATCAGCCAGCGCGAGACCGCCGACGAGCTGGTCAGCTGCGCCGACGGGCTGGGCGGCCTGAGCATCGTGGTGAACAACGCCGGGATCACGCGGGACCGGATGCTGTTCAACATGTCCGACGAGGAGTGGGACGCGGTGATCGCCGTGCACCTGCGAGGCCATTTTCTGCTGACCCGCAACGCCGCCACCTATTGGCGTCAGAAGGCGAAGGAGGCAGAGGGCGGCTCGATCTACGGCCGCATCATCAACACGTCGTCCGAGGCGGGTTTGGTGGGTCCGGTCGGGCAGGCAAACTACGGCGCCGCCAAGGCCGGCATCACGTCGTTGACGCTGACGGCGGCCCGGGCGTTGGGCCGGTACGGGGTTTGCGCAAACGCGATCTGCCCGCGAGCCAGGACCGCGATGACCGCCGACGTCTTCGGCGAGGCCCCCAAGACCGGCGACGGCGAGATCGACCCGCATTCGCCCGAGCACGTCGTCACCCTGGTGCGCTTTCTCGCGTCCCCCGCGTCCAGCGCTGTCAACGGCCAGGTTTTCGTCGTGTACGGCCCACAGGTAACCCTGGTGGCGGCACCCACCGTCGAGCACCGGTTCATCTCCGACGCGAAGGCTTGGGACGCGCATGAGCTCAGCGCGACGCTGGAGGATTATTTTGCTGGGCGCGACCCGAAACGGACTTTCGCGGCTACCGAAGTAATGGGCTGATATTCCGGAACGTGGGACATCGGTAGCGTTTTCGACGAAGTAGAACACGTTTCAGAATGGGCTACATCACAAAGGCTCTGACCTGGCAAAACTACTAACATTTGTCTAATTTGCGGTTCTTTGACACTGCGAACTTGTTCTAGTTAGGATGATCCGGCTCACGCGGCGCGCCGTCCGTTCAGCGGGATGCAAAGGCGGCGCCAACTGGGGACGCAACGGCATCGCTGGCGAGTTGGCAGCCACCCGCGCGAGGAGGGAACCAGGTTGATCGAACAGCTCGCGGTCCCGGCTCGGGCCGTGGGCGGGTTCGTAGAAATGTCGCTGGAGACGTTTCGCGCCGTCTTCCGTCGACCTTTTCAGTTCCGTGAGTTTCTCGACCAGACCTGGATGATCGCCCGGGTTTCGTTGGTCCCGACCCTGCTGGTCGCGATCCCATTCACGGTCCTGGTGGCGTTCACCCTCAATATCTTGTTGCGCGAGATCGGCGCAGCCGACCTCTCCGGGGCCGGTACCGCATTCGGAACCATCACCCAGCTCGGGCCCGTCGTCACCGTGTTGGTGGTGGCGGGAGCGGGCGCCACCGCGATCTGCGCCGACCTGGGCGCACGCACCATC
>DASQSQ010000562.1:0-2750 GCA_035642315.1 Mycobacterium sp. | reverse complement strand
AAGAATTTCAATGCTGTGCCGCACCATCTTCAGCTCAAGACCAAGCGGGCGAAAAGTAGTCCTTGAGCGATACCAATTCACGGCGAGGATCGCCCGCCGCACCAGTGTGCCGAGTTTACCGAAAGCCTATCACGAAACTGTCATTCTTTAAATTAGCCTTGTTGTAAGTTAACGATGAGGTTCGTTGCCCCAGCCGCGCCGAATTTCGGTAGATGCAATCCCCCGCCGCCACGTCCCATTCCATAGTTGGATTCATCCGAGGGTAGATGTCGGCGAGCCCCTCTGCGACCAAACAGAACTTAAGCGAACTACCCACAGTGACACGTTCCTTTACGGGAAGATCCTTCAAGTAGTTTTCCAGCGCCGCTGACGGGTGTGATTTGCTCTCCACGACCGTAATCCCTTCGCTCAGATCCGGTAGTGAAGAAAATATCTGGACGGGAGGTTTCTCCCCTTGCTGCCGCCAGCTGCCCCGCCCCTTCTCTGCATAGTAGAGCAGACCTTTTACCGGGATGTAGATGATTCCCAGCACGGGTTCTTGATCCTCGATGAGAGCTATATTGACGGTAAACTCATCATTTCCGCTTAGAAATTCCTTGGTTCCGTCCAGCGGGTCCACAAGCCAGAAGCGCCGCCACTTCTTTCTCGTCTCGTAGTCGGGCGACTTGGCCTCCTCTGAAATGATCGGGATCCTCGGGTCTAAAGCCTCGAGGTGTTCGGCAATGTACTGGTTCGATTCCAGGTCAGCGGCCGTGAGCGGTGACGCATCGTCTTTAGTCGCCACGAGTTGGGGGTGTCGTCGAAAATGCTTCACAATGAGCTTTCCGGCTTCGACGGCTATCGCGGTCACCTTCTCAAGGTATTGGCCGGGAGAGGTCGCACTCACTGGTTCGCTAATTCTGTCCGTCATCGCCTTGCTGTTCCCTCTTCTCGGTTTAACGACTTTTAGGGGGTCCTCGGCCGGGTTAGCCACCTGTAGCCGCCTCCCGCTGTGCCGCGCTGGGCAGAACGCGGTCACGTCTTGACCGGGCTCCCCCACAGTCGGCTGCAGTGACCTCGGTATCGATACACTTGCGCCCTGGGGCCGGACGTAACGCGCCCAGGTCAGGGTCGCGGCGCCGATGTAGCACATCAAGAAGATCCAGAATGCGGGCGTCTGGGTGCCGGTGCTCACATACGACTGCCGCAGCGCCAGGTTGACCCCCATAGCGCCGAGCGCGCCGAGCGCGCCGGCGAACCCGATCAACGCTCCCGACATAACGCGCTCCCAGTGGCGGCGTTCAGCGTCGCTGACGTTCAGCGCGCGACTGCGCTGCTGGAACACCGACGGGATCAGCTTGAACACCGACCCCTTACCCATGCCGCAGAACATGAACAGCGCGATGAATCCGACGATGTAGCCGGTCATCGTGTGGGCCGTCGGGCCGCCGGGGCCGTGGGTGAGGTCGTCGTGGGTGCTGACGGCGACCAGGAACGCGCCAGCCACGATCATGGCGGCCAAGGCACCCAGGGTGACCCGGCCGCCGCCGACGCGGTCGCCCAACTTACCGCCGACTATGCGCGTCAGTGACCCCAGCAGCGGCCCCACGAAGGCGATCTCGGTGGCGTGCAGCGACGCCTGCGCGTGGCTTTCCCCAGCGGCCACCAAGTTGTGCTGCAGCACCTGGCCGAAAGCGAACGCGAAACCGAGGAACGAACCGGAGCAGCACAGGTAGAGCACCGCGATTCCCCACGAGTCGGGCACCGTGAGAACGGATCGCACGTGGCCCACCTCGATGACGTGGGTCAGGTTGTTCATGAACAGTGCCGCGCCGAGACCGGCGATGCCCAGCAGCACCAGATAGACGGCGCATACCCAGTACGGCGCCTCGTGGCCGGCGGTGGCCAGCACGACGAGTCCGACCGCCTGGATGGCCGCCGACCCGAGGTTGGAGATCCCACCTGTGAGACCTAGCGCGAAGCCCTTGAGTCGCTGCGGGTAGAAGGCTTCGGCGTTAGCCAGCGACGCGGCGTAATTGCCGCCACCCAGTCCGGTCAGCGCGGCACACAGCAGATACGGCCACAACGGCAGGCCGGGGTTGGCCAATAGCACGATGGCGCCTGCGGCGGGGATCAGCAGCACCAACGACGAGAACACTGCCCAGTTGCGGCCGCCGAACCTGGTGGTGGCCATCGCGTAGGGGATGCGCACGACCGCCCCGACCAGGGTTGCGGTCACGGCCAGCAGCAGCTTGTCGCTGGTCGAAAATCCGTAGACGGGCTGCGGCATGAACAGCACCATCACCGACCAGAGGTACCAGATCGAGAAGGCGACGTGCGCGGTCACGTTCGACCAGATCAGGTTGCGACGAGCGATGACGTTGTTGTCGGCGCGCCAGCCCGCGGCGTCTTCGGGATCCCAATCCGCGATGCGGTGCGTACGCGCCATGCGGTATTTGCCTTTCACGGACGACTGTGGCGTAACCATCAAGCCACCCAAACCCCTGGCGGGGTCGGTGTGTATTGGGCTCATTATTAATTCAGCGCCTGACCATCGAACCAGCCTGGCGTTGTTGGTATTTCGCTAGCGGCGCGCCCGCACGCACGGGAGAACCCCGCTCGACGCCCATGTCGCCCGAATGTGATTGCGCGATCGGGCAACACCAACCACGTGGACCCACGAAACCAGGGCCCAGGAGAACCGCCGGTATCCATCGCCAAGTTGTGGTCGGCCAACGCCGAGCGCAGCTGGCGATGCGCCTCTGCACCGG
>DASQSQ010000561.1:0-7064 GCA_035642315.1 Mycobacterium sp. | reverse complement strand
CCGAGCCGGAACCCGCCGCGCGGACCTACACCGTCGAATCCGGCGACACTTTGTGGGCCATCTCCGAGCGGTTCTACGGCGACGGCAGCAAGTACCAGGTCATCGCCGACGCCAGTGGCATCTCCAATCCGGACCTGATCCAGCCGGGACAGGTGCTGACGATTCCCTGATCGCGAGCGCGAGCGCGCCGGCCCGGAGCCGAATCCGGACCGGGCCGGCGCGCTTTCTGTCTTCGGTCGGTAACCTCATAGCCGGCCGGCGCCGCGCCGGCCTCCGACGGATCGGAGTCGAGGGTGGGGCGTCCGGCAATCTGCGCATTCGTCGCGGCGGTTATCGCTGCCCTGCCAGTTGTCTGTTTTCCGGTGGTGGCCAGCGCCGACCCGGTGCTCGTCTACCCCGGGATGGAAATACACCAGGGCCCGCATTCGTGCACCCTGGCCTATGTCGACCCGGGACTGCGGGTGGCTTTCACCGCGGGGCACTGCCGCGGCGGTGGGCCCGTCGCCGACAGGGACAACCACGTCATCGGCAATATGGCCACGTTCCGGGACAACACCCCCAGCGGCACGATCGTCAACACCAACCAGCAGATCGCCGATTACGAGTCGATTGTGCTTGCCCCGGACGTCGCGGTGAACAATATCCTCCCCGGTGGACGTGTACTGCTGTCGGACCCCGGCCTGGTCGTGACGCCCGGCGAACCCGTCTGCCATTTCGGCGTGGTCACCGGCGAGAGCTGCGGGACCGTCGAAAACGTCAACAACGGCTGGTTCACGATGGGCCACGGTGTCGTCAGCCACGAGGGCGACTCCGGCGGGCCGATCTACATCACCAACGGCCCGGGACCCGCCCGGATCGTCGGGATATTCAACAGCGTTTGGGGCGGGTTCCCCGCGGCGGTGTCGTGGCAGTCCACCACCCAGCAAATCCGCGAGGATGTGGGCATCGGCGGTCCGTCGATTTAGCAGTCAGCTGGGATTCGCCAGCGCGAAGACGGGGATCGACGGCGCCGCGGCGTGTATCTCGTCGTCACCGGAGCCCGGCGTCAGCCCCGCGACGTGGCCTTTGACCTCCCAGTACCACCTGTCCAGGTAACGCTTCAGCAGGTCTGCCTTCGCCGGGTCAGCCACCTCAGTGGTGCGAAGTCGGCGGCGGCGCCAACGCGGCCCCACGTCGACGACACCGGCGGCTCGCACGTTGCGGACCCACTGCGTGTTGCCGCGCGGAGACACCACGTAGTCGACGCCGTCTACCCGCAGCACGTTGACAACGACGCCCCGCGATTTGCCGGTTTTGCGGCCGCGCACGCGAAGCGCCCTGGTGCCGGCGATGCTAATGCCCAACTCGGCCAGCCAGCCGATCAGCGCGTTGGCGGCGCGGGCCGTTCTGTTCGGTTCGTCGTATCGCACCGACATGACACATCTCCCTTGATTCAGTCGTTAGAGAGCAGTGCTCTCGGTAGATATGACCGTGACACACCGCCGACGGAAATGCAAGAGCACTGATCTCTCTTGTGTCAGAATGGGCGGATGGGCAAGCGGCGCGACGCGCGCGAACGCATCGAGGCGCAGATCGTCGAGCTCGGCCGGCGCCACCTGCTCGAACACGGCGCGGCCGGGCTGTCGTTGCGTGCCATCGCCCGCGACCTTGGCATGGTGTCGTCTGCGGTGTATCGGTATGTGTCCAGCCGCGACGAGTTGCTGACGTTGTTGCTCGTCGATGCCTATACCGACCTTGCCGATACGGTCGACCGCGCCCGCGACGCAATGCCCGACGTGTGGAGCGACGACGTCATCGCGATCGCGCATGCCGCCCGCGGTTGGGCCACCGCCAACCCGGCCAGCTGGGCGCTGTTGTACGGCAGCCCGGTCCCCGGATACCACGCGCCGGCCGAGCGGACTGTCGGGCCCGGAACACGGGTGGTCAGCGCCTTGTTCGACGCCGTCGCCGCCGGCATCGCGACCGGAGACATTATGCTGACCAATTCGCCCGTGCCACAACCGATGTCGTCAGATTTCGAACGGCTTCGCCAGGAGTTCGGCTTTCCCGGCGACGATCACGTCATCGTCAAGTGTTTCGCGGTGTGGGCCGGCGTCGTGGGCGCGATCAGCCTGGAGGTGTTCGGGCAATACGGCACCGACACGCTCAGCGACCCCGGGGCCGTGTTCGACACTCAGGTTCGACTGCTGGTCGGTGTGCTGACCCAGCCTGACGTCGACGCCGTGCCATATCGGGCATCGTCGGCGAATTAGAACGTGTTCAACCATTGACTGCGGTGGCTGAAGTGCCACGTGGTGGCAACATCTTTTCCGCGGGGGAGACGCTGGGATATCCTGCGAGGCGATGAGCCTTTCCTTCGGATCGCCGGTCCAGATCGCCTGGGTGACGCACGACCTTGATGCCACCGAAACGGCCCTCACCGGCTTGTTAGGCGTCAAAAAGTGGGTGAGGCTGCCCGAGGTGCACTTCGCGCCGGACAGCTGCAGCTACCTCGGTCGACCGGCCGACTTCCTCGCGAGCATTTCGCTGAGCTATCTCGGCGACATGCAGTTGGAGCTGATCGCACCGGTCCGCGGCGCTAATATCTATAGTGACTTTCTGCGAGACAACGGGCCGGGGCTGCACCACATCTGCGTCGAAACCGAAAGCCTCGAGCAATTCGAGGAAACGCTGTCCGCTGCCGCCGAGCACGGAGCTTCGGTGGTTCAGCAAGGTGTGATGCCGGGCGGCTTGAGCTTTGCCTATCTGGCTGCCCCGCAAGCTGGGGTGCCGTTCGTGGAGGTCGCGCATTTCTCAGCCGAGATGCGGCAGTTCTTCGACTACATCAAGCAGGAGCAGCGGTAATGAGCCGCGTCGGCGACGATGCAGAGCGAAGCGATGAGGAGGAGCAGCGCCAATGAGCACCGACATACCAACAACCTTCAGCGCTGACGACGTGTCGTCGTGGTCGGACGATGTCGACGTCGTGGTGATCGGTTTCGGTATCGGAGGTGGCTGCGCGGCGGTGAGCGCGGCCGCCGCCGGCGCGCGGGTCTTGGTCCTGGAGCGCGCAGCTGCGGCCGGTGGCACCACATCGCTTGCCGGGGGGCACTTTTACCTCGGCGGGGGCACCGCGGTCCAGCAGGCAACCGGGCATCCCGACTCGGCCGAGGAGATGTACAAGTATCTGGTCGCGGTGTCACGCCAACCCGATCACGAAAAGATCCGCGCCTATTGCGACGGCAGCGTCGAGCACTTCAACTGGTTGGAGGACTTGGGTTTTCAGTTCGAACGCAGCTATGTCGCGGGCAAGGTGGTTGTCCCAGCGGGCACCGAAGGGTTGAGCTACACCGGCAACGAAAAAGTCTGGCCGTTCTGCGAAAAGGCCACACCGGCGCCGCGCGGCCACTCCGTGCCGGTGCCCGGCGAGCTGGGCGGTGCGGCCATGGTGATCGACCTGCTGGTCAAACGCGCCGACGATCTGGGAGTGCAGATCCGGTACGAGACTGGCGCAACCAACCTGGTCCTGGACGCCGACGGCGCCGTGGTCGGCGTCGCCTGGAAGCACTTCACTGAAACCGGTGCAGTCAAAGCCAAATCGGTCATCATTGCGGCGGGCGGTTTCGCGATGAACCCCGAGATGGTCGCCGAATACACTCCCGCACTGGGCCAGCCGCGGCGCACCAAGCACCATGGGCTGGTGGCGCCCTACATCCTGGGCAACCCCAACGACGACGGACTGGGCCTGCGGATGGGCGTCTCGGCAGGAGGTGTCGCCGAGAACATGAACGAAAAGTTCATCACCGCAGCGGCCTATCCGCCCGAAATCCTGCTGACTGGTGTGATCGTGAACAAGGAGGGCAAGCGTTTCGTTGCCGAGGACTCCTACCACTCGCGCACATCGGCTTTCGTGTTGGAACAGCCCGAACAGACCGCATACCTGATCGTTGACGAAGCCCACACCGAGATGCCCGCGATGCCGTTGATCCGTTTCCTCGACGGCTACGAGACGATCGCCGAATTGGAGACCGCGCTCGACATACCTGCCGGCAATGTCGCGGCGACGTTGGACCGCTACAACGAGTTTGCCGCCAAGGGTCAGGATCCAGACTTTCACAAGCAGCCGGAATATCTTGCGCCACAAAACAATGGACCCTGGGCAGTGTTCGATCTGTCGCTCGGGCGCGCGATGTACTCCGGATTCACGATGGGCGGTCTGGCGGTCACGGTCGACGGTCAGGTGTTGCGTGCGGACGGCACAACCATCGCCGGCCTGTACGCGGTGGGGGCGTGCGCGTCCAACATCGCTCAGGACGGCAAGGGGTATGCCAGCGGCACCCAGCTCGGGGAGGGGTCGTTCTTCGGCCGCCGCGCCGGAACCCACGCGGCGGCAAGCGCTTAAACGCTCGCAGGTTCCTCTTCGATGCGGCCAAGCTCCCAGCGGCCGTGCCCAAGCAGTTGGAGGCGTTGTTGATGGTGCCGCTCGACAGTACTGCGGTGACTGACGCTGACCAGGATGGTCTCCGGTAACTCGTTGCGCAGCAACTGATACATCGTCAGCTCCAGCCCTTCGTCCATCGCCGACGTCGCCTCGTCGGCGAAGACCGCCTTGGGTTTGGTCAACAGCACCCGCGCGAATGCGACCCGCTGCTGCTCTCCCGGCGAGAGCACTTTGACCCAGTCCCGTTCCTCGTCGAGCAGGTCAACCAGATGCGGCAGCATCACTTTGACCAACATCTCACGGAGAGTGCTGTCGGGGATGTCACCTTCGGCCGACGGATAGCACACCACCGCGCGCAGATCGCCAAGCGGCACATAGGGCAACTGGGACAGGAACATGGTCTCGTTGGGTCCATCGGGGCACCGCAACGTCCCCGATCCATACGGCCACAACTGGGCGAGGCTGCGCAGCAGCGTCGTCTTGCCGCTGCCCGACGGACCGGTGATCACCATCGCGTCACCTTCGGAAAGGTTCACGTCGAGTGAGTCGATGAGCTGGTCGCCGTCCGGGGTGCGGACCTCGACGCCCTCGATCGCGACAGCACCGTCGGTGCTCGGCCTGACCAGCAGCTCGGGCAGCTCGCGGGCCTTCTCGTCGGCGACCACCAGGCCGTGTAGCCGGATGATCGCCGCGCGATAGCTGGCGAATTGGTCGTAAGAGTTTCGGAAGAAGGACAGGCCGTCGAAGATACTGCTGAACGCTCTTTCGGTCTGCGTGACGGCACCGAACTTGATTTGACCGGCGAACAGCCGTGGCGCCTGGAGCACCCAGGGCAACGGGACAATCACCTGAGTCATCGAGATGTTGAACCCGAACCAGCCCACGGTCCGGTTCACGTACCGCAGGTAGTTGTCGATAATTGGACGGAACCGCCTGCTTAGCTGCACACGTTCGGCATGCTCGCCCCGATAGAAGCCCACCGCCTCGGCGGCATCACGCACCCGCACCAGCGCATAACGGAAGGCGGCGTTGGTGAGCTCGTTGCGGAAGCTCAGTCCGATCAACGGCCGTCCGAGCCAAAAGCCGACGATCGTTGCCACCAACACATAGACGAGCAGGACCCAAAACATGGCCCTGGGGATGCTCACTCCGAACAGCGTCAGCGTGCCCGACAGGTTCCACAAAATGGCCGTGAACGAAACCACCGAGAGCACCGCTTGCACGGCACCGAACAGCAGCACGCTGCCGGTGCCATTGGACGGCAGGTTGGGCGTGGATCCCACCCCGGCGGTCAAGACGTCGATGTCCTGCTGGATACGCTGATCAGGGTTGTCGATGGTGCTGTCGATGAATCGGCCGCGATAGTAAGCCCGGCCTTCGAGCCAGTCACCGGTGAGTCGGTCGGTGAGCCAGACCCGCCAGGACACGATGAAGCGCTGCGTCAGGTAGATGTCCAGCATGTAGCGGGCGATGAACAGCGCCGCCATGATGCTGAAGATCACGATCGACATCCAAAAGCCGTGTACGCCAGACTGTTTCACGGCTTGATTGCCGGTGGCCAGGCCCTGCACGGCGGTCTGGACGGCCGAGGCCAGGTCGTTGGCTTGATAGCTGAACAGCACGGTGAGGCGCACCGTGATGACGACGGACAACAGCAGCACCCCGAGCATCAGCCAGACGTTCACGCTGTGCCGACCGGTGAAGTAGCCGCCGGTGATCCGCCAGAACTGGCGGCCCCACGGGGTGAGCAATCTCAGCAGTGCCAGCACACCGACCAGGCACACGGCGCTGATCACCCAGGTTAGGGCGATCCAGGACAGCGAATCGACCAGCGCGTGACTCCAGTTGATGGACGGTTCGAACAACTCCACGATGGGCCTACCTCCTTGGTCCCCCTGACGTCGCTCGAACGCCCGCCTGACGTGAGACGCCGCCATGATGCGTGTTTGCGCGCCGACAATCCCACCGAAATCGACGGCAGCGCGCAAAAGTTTGAGTGACCGTCTGGCTAGCGCAGATCTCGGCGCAGCTTAGATGGTCACGCCAGCAACCTGTGCAAGATTAAACCCTCGCCGGCTCCCGCTCGATCCGGCGCAGTTCCCATCTACCTTCGCCGAGCAACTCGAGCAAATGATCGTGGTGCTGTTCGACCGTGGGCCGATGACTGACGCTGACCACGACACAATCCGGCAATTCGGTGCGCAGCAGCTGGTAGAGCGCGAATTCCAACCCCTCGTCGAGCGCCGAAGTGGCCTCGTCGAGGAAGAGCGCCTGCGGCTTGGTCAGCAGCACACGCGCGAAAGCGACCCGCTGTTGCTCGCCGGGCGACAACACCTTGGCCCAGTCACGCTCTTCATCGAGCCGGTCACGCAGCGGCGCCAACGCCACCTTGATCAACGTGTCGCGCAGCGTGTCCTCCGGGACGTCGTCCGGCGAATTCGGATAGCACACCACGCCACGCAGAGTGCCCAGCGGCACATAGGGCAACTGCGACAAGAACATCGTCGCGTTATCGCCGGTCGGGCAGCAGAGAATTCCCGAGGCGTAGGGCCACAATTCGGCCAGGCTGCGCAACAACGTGGTCTTGCCCGCCCCGGATCGGCCGGTAACCACCAGCGCGTCACCAGTTTGCAACTGCAGGTCC
>DASQSQ010000560.1:0-6385 GCA_035642315.1 Mycobacterium sp. | reverse complement strand
TGCTGGCGCGGGTGGCGGCGGCGCCTCGCTCGTTGGCGGAGGCGGCGGCGGCGGTGCCTCGCTGCTCGGTGGCGGCGGCGGTGCAGGTGCCGCACTGGTGGGCGCCGGCGCCGGCGGCGGTGTAGTGACGATGATCTCGTCCTGTGGCGGCGGCGTCGACGTGCTCGAGGTGGCGGGCGTCGCCAGCTTGTTGGTGTCGGTGCGGACGAACAGCAGCGACACCGACACCACCAGGGCGACCGCCGCGACGATCGCGGCAATGCCGACGATCCACGGCCAGCGTGCGGTTGTCGCAGGCTCGTCGTGAACTGTCTCGCCGAAGCTGTCGTAGTCGTAGAGGTCCAGGTCGGCAGGCACATATGGGCCGCTGCTGAAGTGTTCGGACTCCGGAGCCGAGTAGGCGCGCGAATAGACGTCGGTCTGGCCCGTCTGGCCGTCCGCGTCAGCCTCCCCTGCTTCGCCCCCGCCGAATTCGCTGCCGCCGTGCTCGAATTCGCCGTGGCCTTCGCTGGGCTCGACGCCGGGTTCTAGTTTTTCGGACTCCGGTCCTGGTGGATTAGGCCCGCTCATGTCTGCCTGTCCTGTCCGACTACTTAACCGGCGCGCGCAGCACCAGGCTGTGTTGTTGGCCGCGCGCTCCGATGTTCCTCATGGTGCCTGGCGAAACCCTACCCAACGGGTACCTGCGCGGCATTCTCGGTCAACGGGTCACGGACCAACTGATGCCCGTATTGTGACCTTTGCCGAGGCCGACTAGTGCTTCTCCGGACCGACGTAATACTCGAAGACCAACCCCGCCGCCGAACTCAGGACGAACACCACGCCGGCGATAATCAACCACGGCAGCCACAACGCGATCCCGACCGCAGTCACCGAGCCCGACAGCGCGACCAGAATCGGCCACCAGCTGTGCGGGCTGAAAAAACCCAGTTCGCCTGCGCCGTCACTGATCTCGGCGCCCTCGTAATCCTCGGGCCGGGTGTCGAGCCGACGGGCAACGAAGCGAAAGAACGTCGCCACGATCAACGCCATCCCACTGGTGAGCGCGAGCGCCGTCGTACCGGCCCACTCGATGCCGCCGGTGGCGAACAGGCTGGTCAGTACGCCGTAGAGCACCGTGCAGAAGACGAAGAACGCTGCCACGAATTCGTACAGCCTGGCTTCGATATGCATGGGGGGCTTCCTACTTGCTCGCTTGCGGCGCGTGCTCACCGCGGCGGGTGTCGAACGGATGAGTGGTGACCGCGACCGGAGACTGGGCGATCGCCAGCAAGGCCTGGGCATTGGTCTTCCCGGCAATCCGCTGCTGCAGGTAGGCCTTGAAGTCGTTGGGCTGCACCACCCGGACCTCGAAGTTCATCATCGAGTGATAGGTGCCACACATCTCGGCGCAGCGACCCACAAATGCCCCGGTCCGATTGATGTCGGAGACCTGGAACTTGTTGACGGAGTGGTTTGCCTCCGGGTTCGGCATCACGTCGCGCTTGAAGAGGAACTCGGGCACCCAGAACGCGTGGACGACGTCGGCCGAGGCCATCTGGAACTCGATCCGCTTACCGGCCGGCAGCACCAGCACCGGGATCTCGGTGCTTGTACCCACCGTCTCGACCTTGTCGAAATTCAGGTAGGTGCGGTCCTCTCGGTTGAGTCCGCGCACCGCGCCGACGACTTCCTCGCCGCGGGCGTCTTTGCCCTCGGGCTTGGAGACCATCGCCGCCTTACGGGCCGGGTCGGCTCCGTCGTAGTGCAGCGTGCCGTCCTTGAAATCGACCTTCTGGTAGCCGAACTTCCAGTTCCACTGGAACGACGTGATATCGACCACGACCTCCGGGTCGGACGCCAGGTGCAGCATCTTCTCCTGCACCACCACGGTGAAGTAGAACAGCACCGAGATGATCAGGAACGGTGTCACGGTCAGCACCAGTTCCAGCGGCATGTTGTAGCCGAACTGGCGGGGTAATTCGGTGTCGGTGGCTTTGCGGCGGTGAAATGCGCTGGACCAGAAGATCAGACCCCAGACGATGGCGCCGACCGCCAACGACGCGATCACTGCGCCGACCCACAGCTGCCGGTTGAAGTCGGCCTCCGGGGTGATGCCCCTCGGCCAACCCAGGCCGAAGACCTCCGACCAACTGCATCCGCTGAGCGTGACCGCCAGCAGGCCTAGCACGCCCGCCAGCACCGGCAGCCGAAGCCGACGGGAGCCTGCCGAGCGGCTTCCCAGCAAGCCCTGCGAACGGCCTGGTCCGCGAGGTGTCACCGTGGCGCCTCCTGAATCACAAGCTGAACCGACAGCAAGCATGTCGAATACTACGCAGCGTAGACCACGCCACGTGACGAAGCCGTGCCGGAGTCCCCGCGCCCGTCGCCGGTCGGCCGGCTGACCCGTGACCTGCGGCAGCGTCGACGCAGGTGCGTTGCGGCATACTTGGCGCGGTGTGCGGACTGCTGGCCTTCGTGAGCGCCGCGGCCAGCGATCATGCTTCGGGCTCTTCGGGCTCGGCCGACGCCGTAGCCCGCGCATCGCACCTGATGCGCCACCGCGGACCCGACGAGCCGGGCACCTGGGCCAATCCCGCCGGGACCGTCGTGTTCGGTTTCAATCGGCTGTCCATCATCGACATCGAGCACTCGCATCAGCCGCTGCGCTGGGGGGCGCCGGAAAGCCCCGGCCGCTATGAGTTGGTGTTCAACGGCGAGATCTACAACTACCTGGAGCTGCGGGCCGAGCTTGCCGAGCGCCATGGCGCGGTCTTCGCCACCGACGGCGACGGCGAGGCCATCGTCGCCGCCTATCACTATTGGGGCGCCGACGCCCTGACACGGCTGCGGGGCATGTTCGCGTTCGCGCTGTGGGACAACGTCACCGGCGAATTGTTCTGCGCTCGCGACCCTTTCGGCATCAAACCGCTGTTCATGGCGACTGGAACCGGCGGCACCGCGGTGGCCAGCGAAAAGAAGTGCCTACTGGACCTGGCCGACTTGATCGGGTTCGACACCGCGATCGACGTGCGCGCTGTCCAGCACTACACGGTTTTGCAGTATGTGCCCGAACCGGAGACCCTGCACCGCGGCGTGCGCCGGCTCGAATCCGGCTGTTGTGCGCGGATTCGTCCCGGTACGGCTGCACCGGAGACCACCCGCTACTTCGTGCCGCGCTTCACCGCGACACCGATCACCCGGGACACCGAGCAGGCCCGCTACGACGAGATCACCGCGGTGCTGGAGGACTCGGTGGCTAAGCACATGCGCGCCGACGTGACGGTCGGCGCCTTTCTGTCGGGCGGCATCGACTCAACGGCGATCGCGGCGCTGGCCATCCGGCACAACCCTCGGCTGATCACATTCACCACCGGGTTCGAGCGCGAGGGCTTCTCGGAGATCGACGTCGCGGTGGCGTCGGCGGAGGCGATCGGCGCGCGGCACATCGCCAAGGTGGTCGCTCCCGACGAGTTCGTCGCCGCCTTACCCGAAATCGTGTGGTATCTCGACGAACCGGTGGCCGACCCCGCGTTGGTGCCGCTGTTTTTCGTTGCCCGCGAGGCACGCAAACACGTCAAGGTGGTGCTCTCCGGAGAAGGTGCCGACGAGCTTTTCGGCGGCTACACCATCTACCGAGAGCCGTTGTCGCTCAAACCCTTCGACTACCTGCCCGGGCCGCTGCGGCGTTCGGTGGGCAAAATGTCCAAACCGCTGCCCGAGGGCATGCGCGGCAAGAGCCTGCTGCATCGTGGCTCGCTGACGCTGGCGCAGCGCTACTACGGCAACGCCCGCAGTTTCTCGGACGCGCAGTTGCGCGACGTGCTACCCGGGTTCCGCGACGACTGGACCCACACCGACGTCACGGCGCCGCTGTACGCCCAATCGGCGGACTGGGACCCGGTGGCCCGCATGCAGCACATCGACCTGTTCACCTGGTTGCGCGGCGACATTCTGGTCAAGGCCGACAAGATGACAATGGCCAATTCGCTGGAACTGCGGGTGCCGTTTCTGGATCCCGAGGTGTTCGCGGTCGCATCCCGGTTGCCGGTGCAGGCCAAGATCACCCGCACCACCACGAAATACGCGCTGCGGCGCGCGCTGGAGCCCATCGTTCCGCCGCACGTGCTCAACCGGCCAAAACTGGGCTTTCCGGTACCCATCCGGCACTGGCTACGCGCCGGCCCGCTGCTGGAATGGGCGCACGAGATGCTGAACGCGTCAGCGACCGATCATCTGATCGACACCGACGCCGTTCGCCGGATGCTGGACGAACACCGTTGCGGCACAGCCGATCACAGTCGCAGGCTGTGGACGCTGCTCATCTTCATGCTGTGGCACGCGATCTTCGTCGAACACAGCGTTGTGCCGCAGATCAGCGAGCCGGTGTATCCGGTCCAGCTGTAGCGCGTCAGGCCAGTACGGCGTTGATCTCCGCGGCAGCGTCGTCGCCGTAGGCATCCGCCAGGCGCGTCTTGGCGACCTCGCGGTCCCACTTCCACTCCTGAGTTCCGGTCGACTCCAACACCAGCACCGCGACCAGCGAACCCAGCTGAGCCGAACGCTCCAGGCTGAGACCGCCGCTGCGGCCGGTGAGGAAACCGGCCCGGAACGCGTCGCCGACGCCGGTGGGGTCCTTCTGGCTCTTCTCGGGCACCACGCCTACGTGCACGCATCCGCCGTCGCTGTCCACGATGTCGACGCCCTTGGCGCCGAGCGTGGTCACCCGCAGGCCAACCTTGCCCAGCACATCGGACTCCGACCAGCCGGTCTTCGACAGCATCAGCTCCCACTCGTAATCGTTCGTGAACAAGTACGCGGCGCCGTCGATGAGCTTGTTGATCTCGTCACCGGACAGCCGGGGCAACTGTTGCGACGGGTCGGCGGCGAAAGCCAGACCGAGCTTGCGGCACTCCTCGGTGTGCACCACCATCGCGTCCGGGTCGTTGGCACCGATGATGACCAGGTCCGGCTTTCCGAGTGACGACACAACGTCGGCCAGCTTGATGTTGCGGGCCTCTGACATCGCACCCGGGTAAAACGACGCGATCTGAGCCATGTCCTCGTCGGTGGTGCAGACGAAGCGCGCGGTGTGCGCGGTCTTTGAGATCAGCACGTGGTCGGTGTTGACGCCGTGAGACTGCAGCCATTGGCGATAGTCGTCGAAGTCGTCGCCGGCCGCTCCCACCAGCGCGACGTCGCCACCGAGCACGCCGATTGCGTAGGCGATGTTTCCGGCTACGCCGCCCCGATGAATCACCAGGTCGTCGACCAGGAAGCTCAGCGACACCTTCTGCAGATGCTCGGCCAGCAGGTGCTCCGAAAACCGACCCGGAAACCGCATCAAATTGTCAGTGGCGATAGAACCGGTCACCGCGATCGTCACGAAAAATCCATCCTTCGTCTCATAAGTTCGGCTAGCTAAGCGTACCCACGCTTGTGGCCGCCTCTGCAGGGCGGGCCGAGGCCCGCTAGCCTTTCCTAAGAGAAGCTCGCGGCGCCGCTCGTGATCCAGCCCGCTATCTCCAGGAGAAACCGCCTATGCCCGGTCCGTATTCGCCGAACCACCGTCTCGGCATCGACGGACCGCCGTTCACGGACCCCCATCCCAGCCAGCCAATCCCCGGCCCGCAACCCTACGTGGTGCCGCCGGCGGGCCAACCTGCCGAGGCGGCACCGCCGTCGGCCGCCTATCCCGGGCTGTTACCACCGCCGGTGCGGTACCCGAGACGCCGCCGTCGACGGCTGGTGCTAGGCGCCCTGCTGGCGCTGGTCTTGGTCACCGGGTTGGTCGCAGCGATTCTGCGTGGCCCGCACAGCGGCCCGACCACCGCGACGATCTCCGACGCCACCGCCAAAACAGCGATCCAGGGCTACCTGAACGCCCTCGAGCGCCGCGACATCGACACCATCGCACGCAACGCGCTGTGCGGCATCTACGACGCAGTACGAGACCGGCGATCGGATCAGGCGCTGGCCAAACTGAGCAGCGAGGCGTTCCGCAAGCAGTTCACCGAGGCGCAGGTGACCTCGATCGACAAGATCGTGTACTGGTCGGACTACCAGGCCCAGGTGCTGTTCAGCATGCGAGTTCAACCTGGCAGCGGTGGCGCGTCACGCGAGCAGGTGCAGGGGATCGCCCAGTTGCTTCTCCAGCACAACCAGGTGCTGGTGTGCTCTTACGTGCAGCGAACGGCTGGTAGCTACTAGACGCCGGGTACCTGCGTCAGTTGAAGGAATCGCCGCAGGCGCACGAGCCGGTGGCGTTCGGGTTGTCGATGGTAAAGCCCTGCTTCTCGATGGTGTCGACGAAGTCGATGGAAGCGCCCTGCACGTAGGGTGCGCTCATCCGGTCTACGGTCAGTGTCACGCCGCCGAATTCCGCGGTCAGGTCTCCGTCGAGCGC
>DASQSQ010000559.1:0-2914 GCA_035642315.1 Mycobacterium sp. | reverse complement strand
TTGGCCTACGAGGAGGCCACCAAGGCGCGTGCACCGTTCCAGACGCTGCTGGCCAACAGGATCACCCGCGCGACGGCGAAGTGACCGAACCGGTAGCCGGTGAACGGAACCGGCAGGCGAATTCGGCCGAGAACCCGTATCCGGTTCGCGCGGTGGCCATCCGGATCGCCGGCTGGATCGACAAACTGGGCACCGTGTGGGTCGAAGGCCAATTGACCCAGATCAACATCCGGCCGGGCGCGAAGACGGTGTTCATGGTGCTGCGGGATCCGGCAGCCGACATGTCGCTGACTGTCACCGCCCCACGCGATTTGGTGGAACGCGCGCCGGTCAAGCTCACCGAGGGCGTGCAGGTGGTGGTCTGCGGCAAGCCGAACTTCTTCACCGGACGTGGCACATTCTCGTTGCGGCTCAGCGAAATTCGCGCGGTGGGCATCGGTGAACTGCTGGCGCGCATCGAGCGGTTGCGGCGACTGCTGGACGCCGAGGGATTGTTCGATCCACGGCTCAAGCGGCCGATCCCGTTCCTGCCCGCCACGGTAGGACTGATCACCGGCCGGGCCAGCGCCGCCGAGCGAGACGTCACCACGGTGGCCGCCGCGCGCTGGCCCGCGGTCCGATTTACCTTGCGCAACACCGCCGTTCAGGGACCTACCGCCGTCGCTCAGATCGTCGCGGCGCTGCGCGAATTGGACGCCGACCCCGACGTCGACGTGATCGTGCTGGCCCGCGGCGGCGGCAGCGTCGAGGACCTGCTGCCGTTTTCCGACGAGACGCTGTGCCGTGCGATCGCCGCCTGCCGCACCCCGGTGGTAAGCGCGGTCGGTCACGAGCCCGACAATCCGCTGTGCGATTCCGTTGCCGATCTGCGCGCCGCCACTCCCACCGATGCAGCCAAGAAGATCGTCCCGGATACCGCGGCGGAACAACACCTGCTCGACGACCTGCGCCGACGCAGTGCCCAGGCGTTACGCAACTGGGTGGCGCGCGAACAGCGCGCGCTCGCGCAGCTGCGCAGCCGCCCGGTACTGGCCGAGCCACTGGCCGCGCTGCGGGTGCGCGCCGAGGAGATTCACCGCGCCCGATCGGCGGTTCGCCGGGACATCACCCGGCTGGTCGACGTAGAAGCCGAACGCGTCGGTCACTTGTCGGCCCGGCTGGCTACGTTGGGCCCGGCGGCCACCCTCACCCGCGGCTATGCCGTGGTGCAGACAGTGCCTACGGATGGATCTTCGGCGGTGCTGCGCTCGGTCGACGACGCTCCGGCCGGCACCAAGCTGCGGGTGCGGGTCGCCGACGGCGCGATCGCGGCAGTGAGCGAGGGACCGACCGGTGGCGAGTGACGAAGCTACACCTATTAGTCATCTTGGGTATGAAAAATGCCGAGACGAGCTGATCGAAGTCGTGCGACTTCTTGAGCAGGGCGGACTGGACCTGGATGCGTCGCTGAATTTGTGGGAAAGAGGCGAACAGCTGGCTAAACGATGTGAGGAGCACTTAGCTGGAGCACGCAAAAGGGTGTCCGACGCGCTGGCCGCCGGCGACCCCGAAGATTCTTGAAGGTGAAACCAATTTCGGGGATTTTGTTCGAAACTGGAACACGTTTCAGTTATCCTCGTCCGCATGGCTGACACTTCTGGCACATCGCCGACCGCCCAGTTGGGCCGAATTCTGGTCACCGGCGGCTCGGGATTCGTTGGCGCGAACCTGGTAACCACCCTGCTCGACCGGGGCCATCAGGTGCGGTCCTTCGACCGTGCGCCGTCGCCGCTACCGGCCCAACCGGGGCTCGAGGTGCTCCAGGGCGACATCTGCGACCGGGACACGGTCGCGGCCGCGGTCGACGGCATCGACACCGTCTTCCACACCGCGGCGATCATCGAGCTGTTGGGCGGCGCCTCGGTCACCGAGGAGTACCGGCAGCGCAGTTTCGCCGTCAACGTCGAAGGAACCAAGAACCTGGTGCACGCCGCACAGGCGGCAGGCGTGAAGCGGTTCGTCTACACGGCATCCAACAGCGTGGTGATGGGCGGCAAGCCGATCTCCGGCGGCGACGAGACGTTGCCCTACACCGAGCGCTTCAATGACCTCTACACCGAGACGAAAGTGGTCGCCGAGCGATTTGTGCTGTCCCAGAACGGCGTTGACGGGTTGCTGACCTGCTCGATCCGGCCCAGTGGTATCTGGGGCCGCGGCGACCAGACGATGTTCCGCAAGGTGTTCGAAAGTGTGCTGGCCGGCCACGTCAAGGTGCTGGTGGGCCGCAAAGCCGCACGACTCGATAACTCCTACGTGCACAACCTGATTCACGGATTCGTCCTGGCGGCCGAGAACCTGGTACCGGGTGGGACAGCGCCCGGGCAGGCGTACTTCATCAACGATGCCGAGCCGATCAACATGTTCGAGTTCGCCCGACCGGTGGTGGCGGCGTGCGGACATCGCCTGCCCCGGATACGGATATCCGGCGCCGCGGTCCGCGCGGCTATGTCGGGCTGGCAGCGGCTGCACTTCCGGTTCGGGCTGCCAAAGCCCCCGCTGGAGCCGCTGGCCGTCGAGCGGTAGTATCTGAACAACCACTTCTCCGTGGCCAAGGCCACCCGCGACCTCGGCTATCGGCCGTTGTTCACCACCGAGCAGGCGATGGCCGAATGCCTGCCGTACTACACCAAGCTGTTCGACCAGATAAAAGTCGCCGCCCATCCCCACCTGGCGGCTGTCGTCGCACCGGCCGTGCCCGAATAACGGGACATTCCGCGTCGGCGTGTAGCGTAATGCGTTATGACCGAGACTGTGCTGGTCACCGGGGCGTTCGGCTTGGTCGGGTCCGAGACCGTGCGACAGCTGCGCGCCAACGGTCGCCGGGTCGTCGCCACCGACCTCGACATACCGGCCAACCGCAAGAAGGCAGCCGCCC
>DASQSQ010000558.1:0-3525 GCA_035642315.1 Mycobacterium sp. | reverse complement strand
GTGGACGTTGTTGGCAATCTGTTGTGGCGTCCACCCCCATCCGAGGTCGTCGCAAATGAGGTACGCCGTCCCGATGAGCGCCTGCTCGTGACCGTCCGGCCACGTGAGGCCGACGCCGCGCAGCTGGTTGAGGTATGCGTCAGCGGCCGGATCGGCCATCGCAACGGCAGCGCCGGTAACCAGGCCGGCTCCAATCATCGTGGGAATGGCCAGTGTCGCCAGCCAACGAGGTGAACGCATTTGATGTGCTTCCTTTCGCCCCCCGCATTGACGGTGTCGTTAGTGTGCGCGTCCAACGCCTCACAAAACTGGAAAAGGGTTAAGGGCTGGGAAAGAGCTGACAAAAAGCTGGATTGTCGGACTACGCACCAGGACGCGGCCGGATCAATCCCCAGTGCAGCTGCCAGGCGGTGCGGGTAACGGCCCGGGCGGTAGCGCCGGCATAAGACCGGAAAACGGACCTGGCGGCGGATGGGGCATGACGCACTGCACCATGAAGACGGTCTGCGCTCCGGCGGTGCGCTTTATGGCGTGCCAATACGAGCCATCCGCATAGGGCACGCCGTCGCAAAAGGGCTCGGCAACTTGGCCTGGTTGGCCGTCCACCCCCGCGCCACCCGGGCAATAGTTGGCACCCGCGTCGGGCTTATGCGGGTCAGGGTCGGCGTGGCCCGCTGGCGCGGCCAGCATCGCGGTGGCGATCAGCGCCATGGACATCACGAGCTTCATGGTCGGCATCTTGCTGCCTCCGGGTCGACTTCGGCGTGCTTTGGACGATGAAAATGCCCGGTGTGTCGAAAGTCTCGGCATGACCAGCTCAGTTCACGGCGCCGCGGGTCACCTGCGGGCCGGGCGCAGCGCGATGTCGCGACAGCAGACGCGCCGCTTGACCAGGCGCGCCGAGTTGGAGCATCGCGGCCAACGCTGTTTCGAGCACCACTTCTTGCTGCACGCGACTACCGCCGATCGCCGGAAGCCCGGGAAGCGATTCGAGCAGATAGTCGAGCGCGGCGCGCGGCTCCCCCGCCGTCAACGCGATCAGGCCTTCGCCGATGAGTCGCAACGTCGTTGCTTGCGCATCGGTGGCTTCCGGAACGTTCATCGCGCGGATGGCGGCCGGATCATTCGCCGCGGCCAAGACCAGCAGCGCATGGAACGCGATGAACGGCGTCTGCGGTGCATACGCCAGCGAGCCGACCTCGGCGAGCACCGCCATCGGATCGGGCGGCGTCACCCAGTCCGGATGCAGCCGCGCCCGCCACGCGAGCGAACCGGCATCGACCAGACAACGCACGTCCCTCGAATGGGGCGGCGCGAGAAAGGCGTTGTACCGACGCGCCGCGGCTGCCGCATCGCCCATCGCGAGTTCATGCAGTGCTGCGTGCCATTGGAAATGCGGGAGGTAGCGCTGCGTGCGGCCGTCGCCCGGGATCCAGTCCTCAAGCCATTTCAGCCCGGCCGCGTGCGCGTCGGTCTCGTAGTGCACGTGTGACAGTGCATGCGCAGCGTTGCCGTTGCCCGGGTCGAGTTCCAGTGCGGCGTCGGCCAAGTCGGCTGCGTCGTACCAGAGACCCTGCTCGGTTCGGCCGTAGGCGCGCAGGCCGAGATACCACGGCGCCTCGCCGTGCACGCCGGTGAATCGCTCGACGTACTGCCACGCGTCCGGCAACGCGTCGCCGGCCCCGGCGAACGCAATCGACGGCGCGAGCACAAGCAGCGCGACGGCGTCGTCCGGGATGCGGTTGAGATGGTCGATGAGTGCGTCGGTGCCCGCCGCGTTTCCCTTCTCACACCACGTCGCGATGGCCTCGACGTGGCTGCGGTCTTCGTCGCTGCCGTGTGCCAGCGCCGCGCGCGCCCGGGCGAGGTGGCCGGCGACCGCCTTGGGTCCGCCAGCGCGGTCCGGCCGTTCGGTGGCGATCATCGCGAGCGCGACGTGCGCACGGGCGTGCTGCGGATCTTCGGCGACCGCGGCGGCGAACGCGACCGATGCCCCGTCTTGGACGGCGAGCAGGCGGCGCACCCCCTCGGCGTACGAGGCTGGCGCGCCGGTCAATTCGGGTGCGGCCGTGATGAGACTGGACGGGCGCAGCGGTTGGTGACGAGTGTCGTCGGCGAGCAGCTGCGCGATAGCAGCCGCCTGGGTACGGATTTCGGGAATCGCCGTGGTCTCCCACTCCTCACCCTGACGAATCAGGCCGAGACAGACGATGTTCGGGATCGCGACGCCGGACCCGTCAATGAGACAGCCGTCCGCACTGAGTCGCACGCCCACGCCGCACGAGTGCAGCGACGCAACACCGGTGGCCAAAAGATTCGACCAGAGCGTGGAGCGTTGCAGCGAGCGCCGGTCCCACGTCGTGCCGCTAGCGACGACAACCGCGTCACCGCGTCGACGCACCGACCCGTCGCTCGTTGTCACAACAAGTTCGGCGCCGTTGCCGCGCAGCGACACCTCGGCGACCTCGCCCGCCTCGATGATCAGTTGGTCGTTGTCGATCGCGGTATAGATCGCATCGGCAATCGTGGGCGGCATCCGGTGGCGAAGCACCTCCCACTGCCGTAAGTCCTCACGCAGGAATCGGCGCTGGTCCTGCCAGCCCAACGATCGCCACAACCGCGCGGTGCGCGGCCGCACCGCATCGATCACTTGTCGCCAGTCCCAACCGGATTCGCGCGCATGCGCAAGATCCGCTTCGAGTGAGGTGCGTAATTGCTCCAGAGACGCCTCGGCCGGCAGCGCATCGAGGTTGGGTACCTCCGCCGGCGGGCCGGTGGCGCGGAATCGGCGCGGGAGCGCGCCGTTACGCGACAGCAGCGTGACCGTGGCGCCGCGTGCAATGAGATGCAGCGCGACGTCAACGCCGGTGAGTCCCGAACCGATCACCAAGACGCCGGCGGGCCGACGCGCACCGAGAGCCGCCAGAGCGCCGGGCGCCCATGGATCGAGCACAACCCTGCCGTCGGCGCCTGCGGCCAATACCGGAGCGAACGCGCGTTCCAACGCCTCGGGCATGCCACCTTGGGGGCGCCCCGACGCGAGCACGACGGCGTCCGCCGACAATTCACGTCCATCGCCGAGCGCGATGCGCACGGGTCTGCCTGGCGTCAACCCCACCACCTCGGCAGTCTCGATCCGCACGTCGGCGACCGCGAGTTGATCTCGCAGATAGCGGCCGTAGGCAAGGCGCGGTGCAAAGCTCTCCTGCTGCGTGACGGCGTGTTCGTCGAGCCAGCGGCAGAATTGATCGGGATCGTCGGGCCATGCCGACATGCGCTGCGCGGGAACGTTCAGCAAGTGGGTCGGGTCGTTGGTGCCGTACGCCGCGCCAGTCCCGGGTTGACCGGATGCGTCGATCAACGTGATCTGTGCGTCGGGTTTGCTCCGGCGCAGATGCACCGCGGCGAGCACACCCGCAGCTCCACCGCCGACGATCGCGACGCGCATCATGGCGGAAGGTTATCTCGCGCGCGAAAGCTATCGGGGCAGATCAGGTGGTTGCACAGGTGGGTACTGGCCGTAGA
>DASQSQ010000557.1:0-7283 GCA_035642315.1 Mycobacterium sp. | reverse complement strand
TCCGATCGGCACCTGGACGTCAGGCTCGAGCGCATCAGCAATTCCGACGTGCGAACCGCGACGTGGCAATGGAGCCGTCCGTGAGCCGCATTGTGTTGGCCATCGACACCGCAACTCCCGCCGTCACGGCGGGCGTTGTCGCCGGCGGCGAACTACTGGCCGAGCGGGTCACCGTCGACCCCCGCGCACACGCCGAACGGATCACCCCGAATGTATTGGGCGCCTTGGCCGATGCGGGGTGCAGCATGGCCGACCTGGGCGCCGTCGTGGTCGGGTGCGGCCCGGGTCCGTTCACCGGCCTGCGGGTGGGTATGGCAACCGCTGCGGCGTACGGGCACGCACTCGGCATCCCGGTGTACGGGGTCTGCAGCCTCGATGCCATCGGCGGGCAGACCACCGGGGACACGCTCGTGGTGACCGACGCCCGTCGGCGCGAGGTCTACTGGGCTCGCTATCGCGACGGAATTCGCACCGGCGGACCCGCCGTTGATGCCCCCGCCTCTGTCGATCCTGGCGGTGCGGAGGCGGTGGCCGGCTCGCCCGAACACGCGGCATTGTTCGGGCTGCCGCTGTGCGGACCGTCGTACCCGACGCCGGTCGGATTAGTGCGTGCGGTGGGAGAGTGGTCCGACAACCCGGCGCCGCTGGTGCCGTTGTATCTGCGTCGGCCGGACGCCAAGACACTCGCCGAGCGGAGCGCGCAATGACGATCACGATCGGCGCGTTGACCGTGGCCGACGCCGAACGCTGCGCTCAGTTGGAGGCCGTGCTGTTTCCCGGCGACGACCCGTGGCCGACGGCCGCGTTCGTCCGCGAGCTTGCCGCCCCGCACAATCACTATGTGGCCGCTCGCACCGCCGACACGCTGATCGGCTACGGCGGCATCTCGCGGTTGGGTCGCACGCCGCCGTTCGAATACGAGGTGCACACCATCGGCGTCGATCCGGCTTACCAAGGCCGCGGCGTCGGCCGCCGGCTGCTGGACGACCTGCTGAACTTCGCCGCGGGCGCGGTCGTCCACCTGGAGGTCCGCACCGATAACGAGTCGGCGCTCGCGCTGTACCGCAGTGTCGGATTCACCCAAGTGGGTCTGCGCAAGCGCTACTACCGGGTCAGCGGTGCCGACGCGTACACGATGCGACGGGAGGCGCTTTGACCCGCGCCGGCGACGATGCAGAGCAAGAGAGCGATGTGGGGGCACCTCCCGCTTGCGGGGGAGAGGAGCGGCGCAGATGACCACAGTCCTGGCGATCGAAACCTCTTGCGACGAAACCGGAGTCGGCATCGCCCGGCTCGGTGCCGACGGCACCGTGACATTGTTGGCCGACGAGGTCGCGTCCAGCGTGGACGAGCATGTCCGGTTCGGCGGTGTGGTCCCCGAGATCGCTTCGCGGGCACACCTGGAGGCGCTCGGCCCGGCCATGCGCCGCGCGCTGGCAAGCGCCGGCATCGAAAAACCCGATATCGTCGCGGCCACCATCGGGCCGGGCCTGGCGGGTGCGCTGCTGGTGGGAGTGGCTGCGGCCAAAGCTTATTCAGCTGCCTGGGAGGTGCCGTTCTACGCGGTGAACCACCTGGGCGGACACCTGGCCGCCGACGTCTACCAGCACGGGCCGCTCCCCGAGAGCGTGGCGTTGCTGGTGTCGGGCGGGCATACCCATCTGCTGCATGTGCGGTCGCTCGGCGAGCCGATCGTCGAGTTGGGCAGCACCGTCGACGACGCCGCCGGGGAGGCCTACGACAAGGTGGCCCGGCTGCTGGGGCTGGGCTATCCGGGCGGCAAGGTGCTCGACGACCTGGCTCGTACCGGAAACCGGGACGCAGTTGCCTTCCCCCGCGGCATGACTGGGCCACGCGACGAGCCGCACGGGTTCAGCTTCTCCGGGCTCAAGACCGCGGTGGCGCGCTATGTGGAGAGCCATCCAGAGGCGGCGACCGCCGACATCGCCGCCGGTTTCCAGGAGGCGGTCGCCGACGTGCTGACCATGAAGGCGGTGCGCGCCGCCACCGGGCTGGGCGTGTCGACCCTGCTCATCGCGGGGGGAGTGGCCGCCAACTCGCGGCTGCGCGAGCTCGCCCAAGAACGTTGTGCCGCAGCGGGATTGATGTTGCGGATTCCGCGGCCCCGGCTGTGCACCGACAACGGCGCGATGATCGCCTCGTTCGCGGCGCATCTGGTGGCCGCCGGTGCACCGCCGTCGCCGCTGGACGTGGCCAGCGACCCGGGTCTGCCGGTGGTGAAAGGCCAGCTGCCCTGATCGTCAGCTGCCGGTTTCCTGGGTCACGATGAGCAGGTCGTCGCTGGCTCTCCAGGCTTGGCTGAAGGTGGCCAGCGGGATCTGCTCGTTGCGGCCGTCGGGCGTGCCGCTGTCGTTGACGTGGACGACGTTGGCGCCGGTGTCGACTCCGGTGACGACGACGGCATGGTCGGGCGTGGTGCGGTCCCCATCGCCCGCGGGATAGTTCCAAATGGTTTCTGCGTTGAGCGCGGCGATCACCTTGTGGCCACCGGCCAGGTTCTGCTCCAGGGTCCCCATGCTGTTGCCGGTCGTGAGGTCGGATGCGATGCCGTGTTTCTGCAGCAGCAGCACCATGTCTTGGGGGGAGGTGCCGTCGAAGTGGTAGACGTCGCCGCGATGGGATTCGCTCTTGGTGAAGACCCCGCGTAGCTCCATGCCGATCTGCGAGGGTTCTCTGCCGGTGAGCTGGCCGACCACATCTGCGACGGCCATCAGGCCGCAGTCTTGCTGGTGCTGGTAGCGCCAGTAGGGGGCGGCGGTTTGGGGGTCGCCGTACATCTGCCCGTCGGCGCGCGCGACGCCAGCCGAGCCGATGCTAGCCGCGACAACCAGCGCGGCCACGCCCGCCGCGCGGGTCGCCCTTGGGATGCCCGTGAACATGACCCCATTATTAGGTCACCGGCCTTGGCGAATTCTTGAGAACGACCTGCACGGCGCCTAGCTGCGGTTTTAGGTCGGCGGACGCCGGCAGCGGACCCGCCGGCCGGGAAGCAGCAGGGCGACCTTGAGTGCTAGCACTCGCATGTATAGAGTGCTAGGTGGCAATCGGACGAACCCCTGTGCCGGCACCCGCGACGACGGCGCGAGGGCGCGGACGAATGCCGAACACCTGGTAATCGCAAAGGTTCGGGGCAATGGGCCCCGGATCCCCATTCAACATAGTGGAGGCTCCAATCGTGGCGAAGGTGAAGATCAAGCCACTCGAGGACAAGATCCTCGTACAGGCCAACGAGGCCGAGACCACGACCGCGTCCGGTCTGGTTATTCCTGACACCGCCAAGGAGAAGCCGCAGGAAGGCACCGTCGTCGCCGTCGGCCCCGGCCGGTGGGACGAGGACGGCGACAAGCGGATTCCGCTGGACGTGTCCGAGGGTGACACCGTCATCTACAGCAAGTACGGCGGCACCGAGATCAAGTACAACGGCGAGGAGTACCTGATCCTGTCGGCCCGCGACGTGCTGGCCGTCGTCTCCAAGTAACGCAAAGCGTGTTTCGCCCCGGCAATCCCCACGTCGACACGTGGGTGATTTGCCGGGGCGGACCGTTTTCCTGACTGGACAAGAAAGACTTATGAGCAAGCAGATTGAGTTCAATGAAACCGCGCGGCGGGCGCTGGAAGCTGGCGTGGACAAGCTCGCCGACGCGGTGCGGGTGACCCTGGGCCCGCGTGGTCGGCATGTGGTGCTGGCCAAGGCCTTTGGTGGGCCTGCGGTGACCAACGACGGTGTCACCGTCGCCCGTGAGATCGACCTGGAAGACCCCTTCGAGAACTTGGGTGCCCAGTTGGTCAAGTCGGTGGCCACCAAAACCAACGACGTCGCCGGCGACGGCACCACCACCGCCACCGTGCTGGCGCAGGCGATCATCAGGGGCGGTCTGCGCAACGTCGCTGCCGGCGCCAACCCGATCGCGCTCGGCGTGGGTATCGGCAAGGCCGCCGATGCGGTGTCCGAGGCGCTGCTGGCGTCAGCCACACCGGTGTCCGGCAAGAAGGGCATCGCCCAGGTGGCCACCGTGTCGTCGCGTGACGAGCAGATCGGTGAGCTGGTCGGCGAAGCGATGACCAAAGTCGGCCACGACGGCGTCGTCAGCGTCGAGGAGTCGTCGACGCTGAGCACCGAGCTGGAGTTCACCGAGGGCGTCGGCTTCGACAAAGGCTTCCTGTCGGCCTACTTCGTCACCGACTTCGACGCGCAGCAGGCCGTGCTCGAGGACGCCCTGATCCTGTTGCACCGCGACAAGATCAGCTCGCTGCCCGACTTCCTGCCGCTGCTGGAGAAGGTGGCCGAGGCCGGCAAGCCGCTGCTGGTGATCGCCGAGGACGTCGAGGGCGAGCCGTTGTCGACGCTGGTGGTCAACGCGATCCGCAAGACGCTGAAAGCGGTCGCGGTCAAGGCGCCGTTCTTCGGTGACCGCCGCAAGGCGTTCCTCGAGGACTTGGCCATCGTGACCGGCGGCCAGGTCGTTAACCCCGATGTCGGCCTGACGCTGCGTGAGGTGGGTCTCGACGTGCTCGGGTCGGCCCGCCGCGTGGTGGTGAGCAAGGACGACACCGTGATCATCGAAGGTGGTGGCACCGAAGAGGCGATCACCAACCGCGCCAAGCAGTTGCGTGCCGAGATCGAGAGCACCGACTCCGACTGGGACCGCGAAAAGCTGGAAGAGCGGCTGGCCAAGCTGGCCGGCGGGGTTGCCGTCATCAAGGTCGGCGCCGCGACCGAGACCGCGCTCAAGGAACGCAAGGAAAGCGTCGAGGACGCGGTTGCCGCCGCGAAGGCCGCCGTGGAGGAGGGCATCGTCACCGGTGGTGGATCGGCGCTGCTGCAAGCCCGCAAAGCGCTCACCAAGCTGCATGCATCGCTGTCCGGTGACGAGGCCAGTGGCGTCGAGGTGTTCTCCAACGCGCTCAGCGCGCCGCTGTACTGGATCGCGGCCAACGCCGGGCAGGACGGCTCGGTGGTGGTCAACAAGGTCGCCGAGCTGCCCGTCGGGCACGGCTTTAACGCGGCGACGTTGAAATACGGCGACTTGGCCGCCGACGGTGTCATCGACCCGGTCAAGGTCACCAGGTCCGCGGTGCTCAACGCGGCGTCGGTGGCACGCATGGTGCTGACCACCGAGACCGCGATCGTCGAGAAGCCCGCCGACGAGGACGAGCACGCCGGCCACCACCACGGCCACGCACATTAGTTGTTGAGACGGGACACTTCCGGCCGATCTGCCCGGGGTGTCCCGTTTTCGGCCGGGAGCGAGCGGCGTGACCAATAGCCGCAGCTCAGTGGTTACCCGCGTTTAGTCTCGCGGCATGGATTGCATCTGGCAGTGGGCGTGGGACCGGTATGGGGCGAGATACTCGTGGGTGATCCACGCGATCGCGTTTCCTGTGGTGCTGCCGGCCTACCTGCTTGCGTCGTTCATCGTTGTCGCTTTTGAGAGGTCGGGTCACCACGTCGAGGCGGCCACCGTCACCGGAACCCGGGGCGGATATACCGCATAGGTCCCCGCCGAAACGTAGTTAGTCGCTTTGGTCATCGGTGCCATATCTGCGGATTCGTATTGGAACAGAGCCGCCTTGTAGACAAAAAACATATTTCCGGCGTAGTTTTGCAAGTAAGCCCGGCCGACCGAAATCCCGCCGCCTTCGACCGTCAAGGAGGAGAAATGGCTCAGCACGTGGTCATGACCGTAAGCGGAACCTTCGCCAATATGTGGGACCAGACCCCGCCCCAGCCAGCTGCTGTCGCAAACGCTTTGCCTGGTGTAGCCACCGGGAACAGCGGTCCATTCTATTGGCAGCCCGTAGGAAATTATCCCGCCGCCCCTTTCCCAATGGGTCCGTCGGTCGACGACGGTGTACAGGAACTAATCCGACTCGTCAATGACGAGTATCCGCCAGGAAATCCTGTAGGGCAGGGCATAATTCTTTTGGGGTATAGCCAAGGTGCCATTGTCGTATCGCACTTCATGAGAGATCATGTGGTCAACCCGAGCGGGGAATGCCACGACCGCTGGCCAGACATTATAGCCGTGGCAACCTGGGGAAACCCGTGCAGAACGCCCGGGTTTGCTTCTGGAAATGATTTCGCTGGCTGGCCCGATCCAGGAGAAGTTGACGGCGTGGTAACCGGGGGTATCGCTGGCCCTGACGACCTTGAGCCTTCGGTCTATGTGCCTGTAAGCAAAACGGTCACGCACTATTGGGGAGAATTTGTCAACACAATTGGCGACGGAAATGACCTTTACGCCGACTGTCCGGTAGGAAGCAATCCGTGGACAGCTGAAGCCGCAACCGGAGTGGTCGAGACAAACATCTACAATATCGTCCAGAATGTCACCGTGGCCGACATTTTCCAGATCATTTTGGAGGTCATTGGCGTAATCGCCACGGCTGGGCTTGAACTCATCCCGATCATCGAGGCCATTATCAATGGCGGCTTGTTCGTACAGGCCGGACCCAACGCCCCGCATTACACTTACGACATTGTCCCAATTACCAATTTCATTGCTTTGGCCGGATCTGAGACCCAACCGTACGTGAGCAGCGGAAACCTGGCTTAGTTCAACATCTGAACGAACCCCAAAACCGAAAACGTCTCTCAGCCGGCACCGGATGGCGGTGGGGGCATCTCGTTTTGTGGTCGGAATCCCCATCATGGCTGCAATCAAGCTGCCTGCCGGCGTGCGGCTACCGCGGGTCAGTGCCCGACCCCGGTCGCGCATGGCTGCAATGCAACACCACCGAGACAGCCATCGTCGACAAGCCTGCGGAGGAGGCCGACGACCACGGTCACGGCCATCACCACCACTAGGTTGTTGCAACCAGACACCCCCGGTCCGTTGCGTTTTCTAGGGGTCGTCGCAACACTGCCTGGTTAGGTGGTTAGTAGTAGATCACGCAAGCGCTCGGCTGGGGTGTCCCAGTCGAGCGTTTTGCGTGGTCGGCCGTTGAGTTGCTGGGCGACGTGTTCGAGGTCTTCGTGCCCGAAGGCACTGAGGTCGGTGCCCTTGGGGAAGTACTGGCGCAGCAGGCCGTTGGTGTTTTCATTGGTTCCGCGCTGCCAGGGGCTGGCTGGATCGCAGAAGTAGACGGCCATGTTGGTGGCTATTGAGAATTGCTTATGACGCGCCATCTCAGCGCCCTGGTCCCAGGTCAGCGAGCCGCGCAGGTGAGCCGGCAGCGTTGAAATGGTCGCGATTAGGCCGTCACGAACAGCCTCGGCGTGGTGGCCGTGCGGTAGGTGCACCAGCATGGTGTAACGGGTG
>DASQSQ010000556.1:0-4721 GCA_035642315.1 Mycobacterium sp. | reverse complement strand
GCCAGATGCTGATTGACATCAACGCCCAGATCGACTGCACGATCCTGATCGTCACGCACAACATCAACATCGCCCGCACGGTGCCCGACAACATGGGCATGCTGTTTCGCCGCAAGCTGGTCATGTTCGGTCCCCGTGAGGTGTTGTTGACCAGCGACGAACCGGTTGTCAAGCAATTCCTCAATGGTCGTCGTATCGGCCCGATCGGTATGTCGGAGGAAAAGGACGAGGCCACCATGGCCGAGGAGCAGGCCCACCTGGAGGCCGGCCATGTCGACGGCGGTGTCGAGGAGGTCGAGGGCGTACCCCCGCAGATCGTGGCCACCCCCGGCATGCCGGAGCGCAAGGCGGTCGGCCGCCGCCAGGCCCGAGTCCGGGAGAACCTGCACCTGCTGCCGAAGGATGCCCAGGAAGCGATCCTGGAATCGTTCGAGGCCAACGGCAACCAAGGAGCGCGGGACTATGACGCCCACGCCAGGCACCGCGACGACGACGCCGACACCGCATCCATCCCCACCCAGCGCGGGTACTGACGAAAGGATTTGATTCACCAACTTGGCGCGTCACCCCTTGACGGAAGCGCCCGAAGAGGCCAATCTGTTGGGCAGTATGCGTGAACGGGTAGATGCAGACGCCAGCCAGCGCCGTTATCCCCGGGCACGGTAGTTGAGGAATGCGCAGTCCTGCGCTATTGTTGGACGTTGCGCTGGCTACTTCCTGCCCACCTCACCCGCCACTTGACACCGTGGTCCTAGCCTGAGCCTGTTTTTGGCTCAGCGACCTAGCTGCATGCGTGTGATCCGGACAGTTCGTCCGCCAGCCGAACCGACACAGTTATAGCGGCGACAGACCCGGTGGCAGCCGGCATCGTTAGTCGCGTGAGGTGCTGGAAGGACGCATCTTGGCAGTCTCCCGCCAGAGCAAGAAAACCCCACCTAGTTCTCTAGGTTCCGCCTCCTATAGCTCCGTTCCCGGGGCGCCCAACCGAATTTCATTCGCCAAGCTGCGCGAACCGCTCGAAGTACCCGGCCTGCTGGACGTGCAGACCGACTCGTTCGAGTGGCTGATCGGCGCGCCGCGCTGGCGCGAAGCCGCGGCTGAGCGCGGCGACGCCAGGCCGGTCGGGGGGCTCGAAGAGGTGCTCTACGAGCTTTCGCCGATCGAGGATTTCTCCGGCTCGATGTCGCTGTCTTTCTCCGACCCACGCTTCGACGAGGTCAAGGCCCCAGTCGACGAGTGCAAAGACAAGGACATGACGTACGCGGCCCCGCTGTTCGTCACCGCCGAGTTCATCAACAACAACACCGGTGAGATCAAGAGCCAGACGGTGTTCATGGGCGACTTCCCGATGATGACCGAGAAGGGCACCTTCATCATCAACGGGACCGAGCGTGTGGTGGTCAGCCAGCTGGTCCGGTCGCCGGGCGTCTACTTCGACGAGACCATCGACAAGTCGACCGAGAAGCTGCTGCACAGCGTCAAGGTGATCCCGAGCCGCGGTGCGTGGCTGGAATTCGATGTCGACAAGCGCGACACCGTCGGTGTGCGCATCGACCGCAAGCGTCGTCAGCCGGTCACCGTGCTGCTCAAGGCGCTGGGCTGGACCGCCGAGCAGATCAGGGAGCGGTTCGGCTTCTCCGAGATCATGATGTCGACGCTGGAGAAGGACAACACCGCCGGCACCGACGAAGCGCTGTTGGACATTTACCGCAAGCTGCGACCGGGCGAGCCGCCGACCAAGGAGTCGGCGCAGACCCTGCTGGAGAACCTGTTCTTCAAGGAGAAGCGCTACGACCTGGCCCGAGTCGGTCGCTACAAGATCAACAAGAAGCTGGGCCTGAGCGCGAAGCCGGCCGAGTCTTCGTCGACGACGCTGACCGAAGAGGACGTCGTCGCCACCATCGAATACCTGGTGCGCCTGCACGAGGGTCAGGCCTCGATGACCGTACCCGGCGGCGTCGAGGTGCCAGTGGAGACCGACGACATCGACCACTTCGGCAACCGTCGGCTGCGCACGGTCGGTGAGTTGATCCAGAACCAGATCCGGGTCGGCATGTCCCGGATGGAGCGCGTCGTCCGCGAGCGGATGACCACTCAGGACGTCGAGGCGATCACGCCGCAGACGCTGATCAACATCCGGCCGGTGGTCGCCGCGATCAAGGAGTTCTTCGGCACCAGCCAGCTGTCGCAGTTCATGGATCAGAACAACCCGCTGTCGGGGCTCACCCACAAGCGCCGGCTGTCGGCGCTGGGCCCCGGTGGTCTGTCGCGTGAGCGTGCCGGGCTGGAGGTCCGCGACGTGCACTCCAGCCACTACGGCCGGATGTGTCCGATCGAAACCCCGGAGGGCCCGAACATCGGCCTGATCGGCTCGCTGTCGGTGTATGCCCGGGTCAACCCGTTCGGCTTCATCGAGACGCCGTACCGCAAGGTGGTCGACGGTGTAGTCACCGACGAGATCGAATACCTGACCGCCGACGAGGAAGACCGCCACGTCGTCGCTCAGGCCAACTCGCCGCTGGACGGCGACAGCCGGTTCACCGAGGCCCGCGTGCTGGTTCGCCGGAAGGCCGGCGAGGTCGAGTACGTGTCCTCGTCCGAGGTGGACTACATGGACGTCTCGCCGCGCCAGATGGTGTCGGTGGCCACCGCGATGATTCCGTTCCTCGAGCACGACGACGCCAACCGCGCCCTGATGGGTGCCAACATGCAGCGCCAGGCGGTTCCGCTGGTGCGCAGCGAGGCACCGCTGGTGGGCACCGGTATGGAGCTGCGCGCCGCGATCGACGCCGGCGACGTCGTCGTCGCCGACAAGGCCGGCGTCATCGAAGAGGTATCGGCCGACTACATCACGGTGATGGCCGACGACGGCACCCGGCACACCTACCGGATGCGCAAGTTCGCTCGGTCCAACCACGGCACCTGCGCCAACCAGCGTCCGATCGTGGACACCGGTGAGCGGGTCGAGGCCGGCCAGGTGATCGCCGACGGGCCATGCACCGACAACGGTGAGATGGCGCTGGGCAAGAACCTGCTCGTCGCGGTCATGCCGTGGGAAGGCCACAACTACGAGGACGCGATCATCCTGTCCAACCGGCTGGTTGAGGAGGACGTGCTGACCTCGATCCACATCGAGGAGCACGAGATCGACGCCCGCGACACCAAGCTGGGCGCCGAGGAGATCACCCGGGACATCCCGAACGTGTCCGACGAGGTCCTCGCCGACCTGGACGAACGCGGCATCGTGCGGATCGGCGCCGAGGTTCGTGACGGCGACATCCTGGTCGGCAAGGTCACCCCGAAGGGTGAGACCGAGCTGACCCCGGAGGAGCGGCTGCTTCGTGCGATCTTCGGCGAGAAGGCCCGCGAGGTCCGCGACACGTCACTGAAGGTGCCGCACGGTGAGTCCGGCAAGGTGATCGGCATCCGGGTGTTCTCCCGCGAGGACGACGACGAACTGCCCGCCGGCGTCAACGAGCTGGTCCGCGTCTACGTGGCCCAGAAGCGCAAGATCTCCGACGGCGACAAGCTGGCCGGCCGGCACGGCAACAAGGGCGTGATCGGCAAGATCCTGCCGGTCGAGGACATGCCGTTCCTGCCGGACGGCACGCCGGTGGACATCATCCTGAACACGCACGGTGTGCCGCGACGGATGAACATCGGCCAGATCCTCGAGACGCACCTGGGCTGGTGCGCGCACAGCGGCTGGCAGGTTGACAGCTCGGACGGGAAGCCTGAGTGGGCCGAGCGCCTGCCCGAGGAGTTGCTGGACGCCGAGCCGAACAACATCGTCTCGACCCCGGTGTTCGACGGCGCCAAGGAGGAGGAGCTGCAGGGCCTGCTGGCCTCGACGCTGCCCAACCGTGACGGCGACGTGCTGGTGAACAGCGACGGCAAGGCGGTGCTGTTCGACGGCCGCAGCGGCGAGCCGTTCCCGTACCCGGTGACGGTTGGCTTCATGTACATCATGAAGCTGCACCACTTGGTGGACGACAAGATTCACGCCCGCTCCACTGGTCCGTACTCGATGATCACCCAGCAGCCGTTGGGTGGTAAGGCGCAGTTCGGTGGCCAGCGGTTCGGTGAGATGGAGTGCTGGGCCATGCAGGCCTACGGCGCGGCGTACACGCTGCAGGAGCTGTTGACCATCAAGTCCGACGACACTGTCGGCCGGGTCAAGGTGTACGAGGCGATCGTCAAGGGCGAGAACATCCCCGAGCCGGGCATTCCCGAGTCGTTCAAGGTGCTGCTCAAGGAGTTGCAATCGCTGTGCCTCAACGTCGAGGTGCTGTCCAGCGACGGCGCCGCCATCGAGATGCGCGACGGCGACGACGAGGACCTGGAACGCGCGGCGGCGAACTTGGGAATCAACTTGTCCCGCAACGAATCTGCCTCTGTTGAGGATTTGGCCTAAATTTTCTTTGTTACTACACCCGCAAGGGGAAAGGGAGTTACGTGTTAGACGTCAACTTCTTCGATGAACTCCGCATTGGCCTGGCCACCGCGGAGGACATCCGCAACTGGTCGTTCGGTGAGGTCAAGAAGCCGGAGACGATCAACTACCGCACGCTGAAGCCGGAGAAGGACGGCCTGTTCTGCGAGAAGATCTTCGGACCCACTCGCGACTGGGAGTGCTACTGCGGCAAGTACAAGCGGGTGCGCTTCAAGGGCATCATCTGTGAGCGCTGTGGCGTCGAGGTGACCCGTGCCAAGGTGCGTCG
>DASQSQ010000555.1:0-4895 GCA_035642315.1 Mycobacterium sp. | reverse complement strand
CGCCGAAGCGGCGACCTGCACGCAGCACGGCGCGGCGTCAGCTACCGATTCGGCGTGGTCGCGGCTGGCCGCTGCGTCGCCGCTTCCGCCGACCGCAAAGAACAGGGCAGCCGGGGCAACTACTGCAGCCATGGCTACCGGCGATTTGCGCCGGTCGCTGGCTAATCGGTGTCGCGCCACGACAAGGAGGATACGGGCAAATCAAGAATTAGTCACGATCAGATAACGACGCCAGCTCAGATGGGCCAGGTACTCGTCGGTGCAAAACGAAGAGCGGCCGCCCGTGGCAGCGGCTGGCGTTGTTTGACCGATATCGCATCGAGCAACAGGGCGACGTAGCGACGCCAGCCGTCACTGGTGGCATCCATCGTCCAGAGCACGCTGTACAGCATCGCGACCAGCCGCGGCAGATCGTCGGCGACCAGGTCGGCGCGCACGACGCCGGCCTGCTGACCGCGTCGGGCAAGCTCGCTGAGCGCCTCATACAACGTGTTCGAGATGTCGGGGGTCAGCGACCCGGCCCGCTGGGCGGCGGTCAGCAGGTTGCGTTCGCGGGCGCCCAGCGATATCGCCGCATCGATCAGTTGGGCCAGACCGCGCAGCGGGTCATCGGCGCGCCGGACGGCTTCGATCGTCGGCGTCAGGTCCTTGGCGATGCAATGGTCCAGCGCAGCCCGGATCAGGTCGGCTTTGGTCGGAAACCTGCGATAGAGCGTTCGTTCCCCCACCCCTGCGCGGCGGGCGATCGCCTCGATGGGCGCCTCGGGGCCCAGCTCGTCGTAGACATCCCGCGCTGCCCGCAGAATCCGTTCCGCGTTGCGCGCCGCATCCGCTCGCAACGGCCGGTCGCTCAGTGCGGTCATCACGACAGCGTAACTGACGGTTGACTGCCAATTAGTCGGGTTCTAGGCTCGGGTAATTGGCAGGCACCTGACACTTATGGGGAAACATCCGTGACGGCAACAACTTCCGACTCCCGCTCCGAGACCGAGCTCCCGGTCATCCCGGCCCCGCGGGCCGCGCACTGCCCCCTTGCGCCGCCGCCTGAATTCGCGCAGTGGCGGGACGAGCCCGGCCTGCGGCAGGCGATGTGGGGCGGCCGACCGATCTGGGTGGTGAGCCGCTACCAGGACATCAGAGCCGCGCTGGTCGACCCGCGGCTGTCCGCGGACACCATCTCGTCCTCGATCAGACCGTCGAGCGATGAAGGTACGCCGGTGATCTTCGCCCGCACTGACGATCCCGAGCATCATCGGTTGCGGCGGATGATGACCAGCCAATTCACCTTCCGGCGCACTGAAGCGATGCGGCCGCGGATTCAGCAGATGGTCGACGAATTCCTCGGCGCGATGATCGACAACGGGCCACCCGGCGACCTCGTGCGCGACTTCGCCCTGCCGGTGCCGTCATTGGTGATCGCGCTACTGCTGGGCGTGCCGCCCGAAGACCTCGAGCTGTTCCAGCACAACACCACGGTCGGGCTGGACACCAGGACATCCGACGAGCAGAAGGCGCAGGGCTTCGCGACGATGTTCGGCTACATAGAGGAGCTGGTGCGGCGCAAGGAGGCCGAGCCCGGCGACGACCTGATCAGCCGCCTTGTCACCGACTACGTCGCGACCGGTCAACTCAACCGGGAGACCGCGGCGATGAACGCCGTGATCATGATGCAAGCCGGACACGAGACGACGGCCAACATGATTTCGTTGGGAACTGTTGCGCTGCTTCAGCATCGGGATGTGTTCGAACGTCTCGGCCAAACCGACGATCCCGCGGTGATCGCTAACGCCATCGAAGAGCTCATGCGTTATCTGACCATCGTGCACGCCCAAGTGGATCGGATAGCGACCGAAGACCTCACGATCGCCGGTCAGTTGATCCGTGCCGGCGACCGACTGCTGATGAACTTGCCCGCCGGAAACTGGGATAGCGAATTCGTCGAGAACCCAGAGACTTTCGACATCGACCGCAACGCCCGCGGCCACGTGGGCTTCGGCTATGGTGTGCATCAATGCATCGGGGCCAACCTGGCTCGTGTCGAAATGCAAGTCGCGTTCGCGACGCTCGCCCGACGCCTGCCCGGACTGAGATTGGCGGTATCGCCGGATGAGTTGCAGTTCAAAGATTCCGACATCTACGGCATGAAAGAACTGCCGGTCACGTGGTGAGTCGGGGCGGCATGCGGTTCGACGAGCAGGTTGCGGTGATCACCGGTGCCGGTGGTGGCTTGGGCAAGCAGTACGCGCTGCTGCTGGCATCGCGCGGCGCGCGCGTCGTCGTCAACGACACCGGTGGTTCGGTGACAGGAGCAGGCTCGAACCTCGACGCGGCGAACGCCGCCGCAGAGGACATACGCCGCCACGGCGGTGAAGCCGTCGCCGACACCAACAGCGTGACGAGTCCGCAAGGCGGACAGGCGATCATCGACACTGCCCTGCGTGCGTGGGGCCGAGTGGACATCGTGATCAACAATGCCGGCATCGTGTGCGACGCGCCGTTCGAGGACATGACCGCCGATCGACTCGAACCCCTGTTGGATGTGCATTTGAAGGGCGCGTTCTATGTGACCAGGCCGGCATGGAAAGTGATGCGCGAGCAACGCTACGGCCGCATCGTCAACACCTGCTCGGCGGCCGGAATCCTGGGCGCCGAGCGGATGAGCAATTACGGCGCGGCCAAAACCGGGTTGATCGGCTTAACGCGGGTGTTGGCCGCCGAAGGGGCCGACCGCAACATCAAGGTCAACGCCATCGCCCCGATCGCCTACACGCGGATGCTGACCCACTCCATGGACAGCGCCGGCCGGCCGGATGACCCATCGGCGCAGGCAGTCTTCGATGACCTTGCCGCGCAATACCTTCAGAAGCTGGACCCGGCCATGGTGGCCCCGGTGGTGGCGTTTCTGGCGCACCGGGACTGTCCGGTGTCCGGAGAGATCTACACGGTGGGCGCCGGACATGTCGCGCGGTTCTTCATTGGCAGGACGAAGGGGTTCTACAGTCCCGCGCTATCGATGGAGGCCGTCCGCGATCATTTCGCGGAGATCCGCGACGACACCGACTACACCGTGCCGGGCGGTCCCGCTGACGAGATGAGCAAGTTGTTCGCGACGATCCTGGCGAGCCAGGCCGACTGACGCTACAGGTGGCTGGCGGCGAAATCCGCGGCTTGGGCCGTCATGCCATTCACCGGGTATTCGGCGTGCGCAAAACTCGGCGCCCCGCCGGGATCGCCGTTGCAGATCGTGTCCCCGGGCGCGCACAATTCGTCGGTCTTGGGCACATACAGCGGGCCGATGGTGATCGCCGGTGCGCCGTAGTTCTCCAGCCATTGATTCGACGGCTTTCCGAACAGGGTCACCGCGGCAACGTGGTTCGCTATCTCCGGCGGCATCGGCTTGGGCAGAAACGCCACGTACTCGGCCGGTACCCCCGCTGGTATGGACGCCGACGTGACGAAACCGGCCACGGCCGCGCCCTGGGAGTATCCGCCGAGCACTATCCGGGTCTTCGGGCAGTTCGCCGCGGTGGCCTCGATATGGTTGCCCGCATCCTTGATCCCGTCGACCACGCTTTGAGCGAACTGGACGCGGTCGCCGAAATCGCTGCTGGCTTCGTAGTTGACTGGATAGACGTTGAGCGACTTGGGACCGATTGCCGTGCGCAGCTGATCGACGAACGGCTCCCCGATCCCGCCGACACCGGGCGGCTCACCGGTCCCGCGCGCGAATACCGCCTCGACGTCGGGGCAGGGCTGCGCGGCCGCGATGGTTATCGGCGCGGTCAGCAACCCGCAGGCGGTCAGCAGTACTGCAGCAACGAGGCGAGCGATTTGGCGGAGGCACATGGTCAACATTCTTGCCCTGTACCCCCGGATGTGTCCTGTTATTCCGGTCGCACGGATGCTCGAAACGCGGTTACGGCGTTTCCTGTGAACCTTCTGAACGATCCAGGACGCTGACGGCGATGCCGTACGGCAGGAATCGGACTTTGCGTACCGCGTCGGTGTTGCTCTGGTTGGCGCGCAGCGCATCGAGTTCAGTGGCATACACCTCTTCGACGCGGGCGCCACCGTCGTCGCTGACGGTGTAGATCACCCAGACACCGTCGCCGGCCTCGCCGGCGGTTTCCGGACGGGTCCGGGTCCGCCTGGCCAGGTCTTCGAGCAGGCCGGACCATCCGGCCCTGTCACCGGGCATGGTGAAAAACCGGCTGATCCCGTCGAACGCCTCGCGAAGTCCCTCGCTGGCATCGCGGAACACCCGGTCGAAGTCCTCGGGATCGAACCCGAACCGTCCGTTGTCGTCCATTGCGGCCTCCTGGCAGCTCACTCAATAACACCAGTGTGCGCATAACCGGCAACGAGCGCCACGCCTTAGTAGCCGTACCCCCCGCCTCCGTACCCCCCGCCGTACGGATACTGCGGCTGATACGGGTTCTCCGGCTGATAGGGGCTCTGCGGCTGATACGGGCTCTGCGGCTGATACGGGCTCTGCGGCTGATAGGGGCTCTGGGGCTGCTGGTTCGTGCCGCCCTGCCCCTCGGGCACCTGAACCGGTATCGGGACCGGCACGAACGGGAGCTTCAAGTACGTCGTCGTCATCACTTCCGACGGCGACGTACTCACCGTCGTGCTGGGCGGCGGCGGCGGTGCCGTCGTCGGAGTCGTAGTCGGGGTTGTGGCGGTCGGGGTCGGGGTCGTACTCGTCGCCTGCTGGGTGGTGCTCGGCGGTGGCTGATATGTCTTCGTCACCCGTGGCGGTGGCGGCGGCGGAGGCGGTGGTGGCGGCGGCGGCGCCTCGCTGGTGACCGGCGGCGCGACAGCGACCGATGGCTCGCTGGTCGGAGGAGGTGGCGGTGGCGCCTCGCTCGTGACCGGCGGCGGCGCGACGGTGG
>DASQSQ010000554.1:0-5950 GCA_035642315.1 Mycobacterium sp. | reverse complement strand
CCGCTGGCCGCCGACGGCTACCGGGTGCTGAGCCCCGACCTGCGCGGTGCGGGGTGGAGTTCCGCGCCACGCTCGCGCTATCTGAAGAACGACATGGCCGATGACCTGGCGACCGTGCTGGACGAGTTGGACGTCGGGCCGGTGAAGCTGGTGGCACACGACTGGGGTGGGCCGGTCGCGTTCATCATGATGCTGCGGCATCCGGCGAAGGTGACCGGGTTCTTCGGACTCAACACCGCGGCGCCCTACGTGAAGCGCGATCTGGCGATGGTCCGCGACATCTGGCGGTTCTGGTATCAGATTCCGATGCTGCTGCCGGTGATCGGGCCGCGGCTGATCGCGGATTCGAAGGCCCGCTACTTCAGGATGCTGGCGTCGTGGGTCGGCGGCGGATTCACCGTGCCCGAGGACGACGTCCGGATCTACGTCGACTGCATGCGTCAGCCCGGGCACGCGGTTGCCGGTTCGCGGTGGTACCGGACCTTTCAGAGCACCGAGATGTTGCGTTGGCTGCGAGGCGAATTCAACGACGCTCGAGTCGATGTCCCAGTCCGCTGGCTGAGTGGCACGCAAGATCCGGTGCTCACACCGGGCCTGCTGAACGGATATGCCGAGCACATAGACGATTTCGAGGTCGAGCTGGTCGACGGCGTCGGGCACTGGATCGTCGAGCAGCGTCCGGATCTGGTGCTCGACCGGCTGCGCGCCTTCCTCAAGAGCTAGCGGCGATACCCGAGCAGCGCCACCGAGGCGTGCACCGCGGGCTCGACCATGTCGCGCAGACTGCGTCCGTCTTCGACGGTGAGCGCGGTCAGCTCACGCAGACCGCCCACCAAGATCACCGCAAGTGGACGAGTCAACGGCGGCAGGCCGACCTGTTGAAACCCCGGGCTGCCGCTGAGGTTGACCAGTAAGCCGGTCAGCAACTGCAAGCCCCGACGCTGGAAGGGCCGCGCCGCCGCGTCCAGTGACGGCATTTCGCGAATCCAGCTCAACGTGATGGCCGGTCTGGCCTCGATGTGACCGACGTAAGCTTCCACGGCCTGCCTGATCTGGGCCTGCCAGTCCGCGTCCGGATCGACCGCGTCGCGAATCTCCGCGGCCAGGTTCTCGACATCGACGTGCAGCAGCTCCACAAAGCACTGCTCTTTGCTCTCGAATTGGTCGTAGAACGTGCGCTTCGACGTGCGGGCGTGACGGACGATGTCGGCGACGGTGCTAGCCCGGTATCCCCGCTCGGTGATGGAATCCGCAAGGCCGTCCAGTAGGCGGCGTCGAAACGGATCGATGTCGACGGGCTTATTCGAAGTCCCAGCCGACGCGGCGTCATCAGCGACGGTTCGCACCACGTCGCCTCCTTTGACCAATAGCCGGATCAGGTCTTGCCAGTGTCTGGTACCAAAGAGTACCGTACCGGGAAAGACCTTGGTACGACGCAGTACCACATCGATGTTGGGAGTGCACAGCGATGAGCACCATCGACACCCAAGCGGCACCGGCGCCGGCCGCAATCAACTTGCCGCCCGCTACCCGGATTCCGAAGGCATTGCAGGGCGCGGCGTTCTCGATCTCGCGACGGTGGGCAGTGCGGCTGATGGCACGCCGACACGGCGACGTCTTCATGCTTAACGTCCCGGTCTACGGCCCCATCACTGTGGTGGCGAATCCTCAACTGGCCAAGCAGGTTTTCACCACCAGCCCGGAGGTTCTCGGCAACATCCGGCCCAACCTGAGCCGGCTGCTCGGGTCGGGCTCGGTGTTCGGGCTCGAGGGCGAGGAGCACCGGCAGCGGCGCCGCCTGTTGGCTCCGCCCTTCCACGGCAAGAGCATCAAGAACTACGAGAACATCATCGAAGAAGAGACGCTGCGTGAGATCGCCGGATGGCCCGAGGGCACGACGTTTGCCACGCTGCCGTCGATGATGCACATCACGCTCAACGCCATCCTGCGCGCGGTCTTCGGGGCCGAAGGTGCCGAGCTCGATGAGCTGCGGCGGATCCTTCCGCCGTGGGTCACGCTGGGTTCCCGGATGGCGGTATTTCCCAAGCCGAAGCGAACTTATGGCCGTTATTCCCCGTGGGGCCGGCTGACGGCGTGGCGGCGGCAATTCGACGCCGTTCTCGACAAGCTCATCGAGGACGAGCAGGCCGACCCGAATTTCGAGCATCGCACCGATGTGCTGGCGCTGATGTTGCGCAGCACCTATGAAGATGGTTCGACCATGTCGCGCAGCGACATTGGTGACGAGCTGCTGACGCTGTTGGCGGCCGGACACGAAACGACCGCGTCCACCCTCGCCTGGGCGTTCGAGCGGATCAGCCGGCATCCCGATGTGCTCGCGGTGCTTGTTGCCGAGGCCGACACACAAGACAACGAACTGCGACAGGCGACGATCCTCGAGGTGCAGCGCAGCAGAACGGTGATCGATTTCGCCGGTCGACACGTCTATGTACCCGTCTACGAACTCGGCGAGTGGGCGGTTCCCCGGGGGTCTTCAATTCTGGTGAGCATCGCGCGCATGCACGCCAACCCCGACGTCTTTCCCGATCCCGACCGCTTCGACCCGCAGCGCTTCGTCGGCTCCAAGCCGCCCAGCTTCGCGTGGATCCCGTTCGGCGGCGGCGCCCGGCGTTGTGTGGGAGCGGTGTTCGCGAACATGGAGATGGATGTGGTGCTGCGAACAGTGTTGCGCCACTTCACTATCGAGACCACATCGGCTCCGGGGGAGAAGTACCATTCGCGGGGCGTTGCCTTTACGCCGAAGGACGGCGGGAAAATCGTCGTGCATCGGCGTTAAGATCGGCGGTCATGACTGCCAACGACGGCGGGGCCAACCAGCTCGTCGACATGATGAACGGCGCCCTGGGATCGACGATCCCGATTGCACACAAGATGGGCGTGCAGGTCGTCGAGGCTCGGCCCGGTTTTGCCGCCACCACCGTCCCGGCTGAAGGCAACGGAAACCACTTCGGCGTCATTTACGCCGGCGTGCTGTTCACCGTGGCCGAAGTGCTCGGCGGGATCATTCCGCTGATCACGTTCGACCGGTCCAAGTACTTCCCGCTGGTCAAAAACCTCGACATCCAATTCGTCGCGATGGCCAAATCCGACGTGCGCGCGGAAGCCACCCTTGACGACGAGACGATCGCGCGGGTCGAAGCCGAAGCGGCCGAACGCGGGAAAGCCGACTTCGCCCTGGAGGCAGTGGTGACCGACACCGACGGTCAGACCGTCGCCACCACCCGCGGCCTGTATCAGCTGCGCGCGATCCCGAGCTAGCGGTCGGCCGCGGCCCGTCGCGGCAGCTTCCAGTCCGGCCTGATGAAGTGGCAGGTGTACCCGTTGGGGTAGTGCTGCAGGTAGTCCTGGTGCTCGGGCTCGGCCTCCCAGAAGTCGCCGGCGGGGCTGACTTCGGTCACCACCTTGCCGGGCCACAGGCCGGACGCCTCGACGTCGGCGATGGTGTCCAACGCAATGCGCTTCTGCTCGTCGTCGAGGTAGAAGATCGCGGAGCGGTAGCTGGTTCCGACATCGTTGCCCTGCCGGTTCTTCGTCGTCGGATCATGGATCTGGAAAAAGAATTCGAGCAATGTCCGAAAGTCGGTGCGTGCCGGGTCGTAGGTGATCTCGATGCCTTCGGCGTGCGTGCCGTGATTGCGATACGTCGCGTTGCGGACGTCACCGCCGGTGTAGCCGACCCTGGTCGAGACCACGCCGGGCTGCTTGCGGATCAGGTCTTGCATGCCCCAAAAGCAGCCGCCGGCCAATATCGCCTTGCTGTAGTCCGTCATCTCTCCGATTATCCATGTGCTCGACAAAACCGGATAGAACGTGTTCTAGTTTCTTGCGTGAAGCAGGTGTTTAGCCGCGATGAGCTGGCCGCCGCGTTCGAGACGTTCGAGCAGACCGTCGCGCGTGCCGCCGAGACCAAGAACTGGGACGCGTGGGTGGAGCACTACACGCCGGACGTCGACTACATCGAGCACGCGGCGGGCACGATGAAAGGCCGTGAGCAGGTGCTCACCTGGATCCGCGAGACGATGTCGACCTTTCCCGGGAGCCATATGACGGCGTTTCCGTCGCTGTGGTCGGTGATCGACGAGCCGACCGGGCGCATCATCTGCGAGCTGGACAACCCGATGCGCGACCCGGGTGACGGCACCATCATCAGCGCGACGAACATCTCGATCATCACTTATGCGGGCGACGGCCAGTGGTGCCGGCAGGAAGACATCTACAACCCGCTGCGCTTTTTGCAGGCGGGAATCAAGTGGTGCAAGAAAGCCGAGGCGCTGGGCACGCTTGACGATGACGCTGCCCGGTGGATGCGCCAGTTCGGAGGCCAATCGTGAGTACGGCACCAAAGCTGGTCATCGGGGCCAACGGGTTTTTGGGCTCGCATGTCACCCGCCAACTCGTCGCCGCGGGCGCCGAAGTGCGCGCGATGGTGCGCCCGACCGCCAACACCCGCAGCATCGACGATCTCGAGGTCACCCGGTTCCACGGTGACGTCTTCGACACCGCCACCGTGCGCCAGGCGATGGACGGTTGCGACGAGGTGTACTACTGCGTGGTCGACACCCGGGCCTGGCTGCAAGACCCGGCACCGCTGTTTCGCACCAACGTCGAGGGACTGCGCAACGTTCTGGATGTGGCCAAAGATGCTGGCCTGCAACGCTTCGTCTTCACCAGCACCTACGCGACGGTGGATCGCCGTCACGGCCACGTAGCCACCGAAGCGGACCGGATCGGCGACCGGCGGGTAAGCCCCTACGTCCAGTCCCGGGTGCAGGCTGAGGACCTGGCCCTGCGCTATGTCGCCGAGCATGGCCTGCCGGCTGTCGCCATGTGCGTTTCGACAACGTACGGCCGCGGCGACTGGGGCCGCACTCCGCACGGCGCTTTCATCGCCGGCGCGGTCTACGGCAAGCTGCCGTTCCTGATGAACGGCATCCAACTCGAAGCGGTCGGTGTCGACGACGCGGCCCGCGCGATGATCTTGGCCGCCGAACGCGGCCGCGACGGCGAGAAGTACCTGATCTCCGAGCGGATGATTCCGCTGAAAGAGGTCGTCAAGATCGCCGCCGACGAGGCTGGGGTGCCGGCGCCGCAACGGTCGATCTCGGTGCCGATGCTCTACGCGCTGGGCGCGATGGGCAGCGTGCGGGCCAAACTGACCGGCAAGGACGCCGAACTCAGCCTCGAATCCGTGCGGATGATGCGCGCTGAGGCCCCCGTCGACCACAGCAAGGCCGGTCGCGAACTGGGTTGGGAGCCAAGGCCGGTCGAGGAATCCATCCGCGAGGCCGCGCGGTTCTGGGCGGAGTTGAAGAACGCCAGGCAGAACAGCAAGACGGCGCCATCCGAGTGAGTCGAAATCGCTATTAACTTAACTAACCCAGACTCCCCGCGTGTCTGACGTAGCTGAAGTGGTTTCTGTTACATAGTGTGACGCATGGTGAATGTGTGGTGCTCCCGCACTGAAACACGCCTCGCCGCGCCGCGTAGTAACCCTCGGGGTTGGGCGGCGAGGCGGCGGTGACGACCACAACGCCAGCCCGGCTCACCGACTACGTGCGTGACCAGATCGAGGCCCCGCTGGCGACCATCGGCGGGTTTGCCCACATGTGCGTGCTAGCCGGGAAAGCGTTGTTCCGAAAGCCTTTTCACTGGCGCGAGTGCATCGAACAGTGCTGGTTCATCACCAGAGTCGCGATGCTGCCCACCATCGCGGTCTCGATACCGCTGACCGTCCTCATCGTGTTTACGCTCAATACTCTGCTGGCCGCGTTCGGGGCCGCCGACATCTCGGGCGCCGGCGCGGCGCTGGGTGCGGTCACCCAGCTGGGGCCGCTGACCACCGTGCTGGTGGTCGCCGGCGCCGGGTCGACCGCCATTTGTGCCGACTTGGGTGCGCGGACCATCCGCGAAGAAATCGACGCGATGGAAG
>DASQSQ010000553.1:0-2230 GCA_035642315.1 Mycobacterium sp. | reverse complement strand
GCGCCTCGTCTCGCCCTTCATGGATCGGCCAGGCACGGTTCAGAATAATTACACTGCACTTTCGCCGCCGCGTCGGCCATACCCGCAAATCGGGCGCCGCTTTTCGATGGTGACCGCATCGGCAGCTTCGGCCATGCCGATCGTCTGGTCCTGGGGCACCATTGTGATACCGACGGGGGATCGCTTGGTTTGCGGGCCACCACGGCCCTCGACTCGCCAGCGGTCACGGTGGTGTCAGGTATTTCACCGCACACCTCGCATTGCAATCCCATGTCAGCATCGGTATCATCTTCTACGTTGACGTTGACGACGCCTGAAGCGGGCGCATCAATCTAAGCTCGGACCTGGGTTTCGCCCCGCCGCGGTGGAGACAAACTCGACTTCGTAGGTCGTCAAGGCCACCGCCGCGATCGTCGAAACCCCTAAAGCGCCCGAGGATCTGGGCGCCGAATGACGGAGTCAAGTATGGGCGCCAAGACCGCCAAGAAAGTCGACTTCGAACGCCTGGCTGACGCATTGGACGGCTACCGGTTCGCTTACCTCGTCACCGTGGATGACGACTACCGGGTGCACACCGTGACCGTCGAACCCGAGCTGCGTGAGCGCGTCATTGACGTCGGGCTGGTCGGCGGCCGGACCCGCAACAACGTTGAAAGCCGCAGCGCCGTGACGCTGTTGTGGCCGCCGAGTGAGCCGGGAGGCTATTCACTCATCGTCGATGGCCGCGCCGAAATCGCCGAAGCGCCTGACTCCGCGGACGACACCGCTGCGCTTCGGGTAGTGCCGACTCGCGCGCTGTTGCACCGCAACGCCGACCCGAACACCCCCGGGTCCGCGAAAGACTGCCTGCACGACTGCGTGGTGTTCTCCGAGCGTGATGCCTGATGCCGTGACAAGCCGTCGTCGGCCGCTGCGGGCCATTGTGCTGGCCGGCGGCGCGTCGCGCCGCTTGGGCGCCGACAAGCCGGAGCAGCGGGTCGGCGGGCGACGATTGCTGGACGTAGCGCTCGCCGCGGTGGCAGACGCCGACGCCGTCGTGGTGGTCGGGCCGCCGCGGGAAGTGCCCGACGAGGTCACCGTGCTGTGCGAGGAACCACCCGGCTCCGGCCCCGTGGCCGCGCTCGCCGCGGGGCTCGCGGCGCTACCCGACGGTCCGGCCGACATCGCAGTGCTCGCGGCTGATCTGCCGCGGATCACCCCCGCAACCGTGACGGCGCTGGCGGCGGCGCGCGGCGACGCCCCGGTCGCAGTCGCGGTCGACGATACAGGCGAGGTCCAGTACCTCACCGCGGTCTGGGATTCCGCAGAGCTGGCCGCCGCGCTGGCCGCCGCCCCGTCGCGGGTGCGTGACCTATTGCCCGCCGACGCGGTCACCTCGGCGGTGGGCGACGTGGCCGATGTCGACACTCCCGAACAGCTCGCCGCGGCGCGGGCCCGAGCCGAGCGCCGCGAGGAATGGGTGCCGCAACCCCATGCATCAGATGCGCAGATCATGCATCGCAACATCGACACCGACATCGCCACGAGGATCGAAAACGGCGTGCGCGGCGTTGCGAGCCACTAGATCAGAAGCGGATGGTGCTATGACGGTCACGGCTCTCGGTGTTCCCTCGGTCCGGACGCGGATCGCGGCCGCCCTGGCCGCGCCTTCCTCGGTGGGTCCGCTGATCGACAGCTACGGTCGCGTCGCGACCGATCTGCGGGTGTCGTTGACCGACCGCTGCAATTTGCGGTGCGGCTATTGCATGCCCGCCGAGGGCATGTCCTGGTTGCCCGCCACAAAGCTGCTCGGCCCCAAGGAAATCATCCGGGTGGTAAGCATCGGCGTGACCCGGCTTGGCCTGACCAGTGTGCGATTCACCGGCGGAGAACCGTTGCTGTCCAGGCATCTTGACGACATCATCGCCGCGACCGCCGCGCTGCGGCCGCGACCGCAGCTTGCGTTGACCACCAACGGGGTCCTGCTGGCCAAACGCGCCGAGGCGTTGGCGCGCGCGGGTTTGGACCGGGTGAACGTGTCGCTGGACAGCGTCGATGACCTGCGCTTTGCGGCGATCACCCGCCGCGACCGGCTGGCCGACGTGCTGGACGGTTTAACCGCCGCGCACGCGGCGGGTCTGCGACCGGTCAAGGTGAATGCTGTGCTGGACCCGCTGACCGGCCTCGACGATGCGGTGTCGCTGGTGCGGTTCTGCCTTGGCCACGACTATCAGTTGCGGATCATCGAGCA
>DASQSQ010000552.1:0-5748 GCA_035642315.1 Mycobacterium sp. | reverse complement strand
TATTCAACACTGAACCCAGGTGACGGCCACTTGCAGGCACCGCGGCTTCCGCCTGGAGCAACGGTCGTCCGATGCTTCGATGGTGGCATACCGCGACGCCGGTCCCTGGGATTTCAGGGCGGGTATGGCGTCATTCTTCGTACATGTTACTGGACGGTAGCTAGAGAAAGAAACTCTGAATGCGGCACGGCGTGGTCACCGTTTGGACAACGGTTGGCACCATGACCCGCCGACTGGGAAACTAAGCGGGTGCTCCCACGGTGGCAGGGCCGGACCTGGGTCATGTCCATCGCATTGCTGACCAGTTTGTCCGGGTGCGGCCCGACACCACCGCCCGCTACGCACACCTCATCGCAGGGTCAGTCGTCGCCGCAGCCGATCATGGTGTTCGCCGCCGCGCCACTGAAGGCGACGTTCACCCTGCTCGCCGGGAAGTTCCAGGCCGACAACCCTGGCAGCACAGTTAATTTCGACTTCGCGGGCTCTTCGGACCTGGCGACCCGCTTGACCTCAGGCGCCGCCGCGGACATCTTCGCCTCGACCGACACCGCGCAAATGGACACTGTTTCCAAGGCGGGGTTGACCGAGACCGATCCGGTCAATTTCGCGTCAAACACGTTGGTGATCGTGACGGCGCCCGGCGATCCCAAGCACATCCACTCGTTCGCCGACCTCGCCAAACCCGGGCTTAACGTCGTGGTGTGTCGAGAGCCGGTGCCCTGCGCGTCGGCGACCGAGCGCATCGAGGACAACACCGGCGTCCATCTCAACCCGGCGAGCGAAGAACCGGCGGTATCCGATGTCCTGGCCAAGGTCACCCACGGCGAGGCCGACGCGGGGCTGGTCTATGTCACCGACGCACGCAACGCCGGTAATGAAGTCAGCACGGTCAAGTTCGCCGAGTCGGCGGCCGCGGCCGTCGCGTATCCGATCGCCGTCCTCAAACATGCGTCGCAGCCCGCGCTGGCGCAGAAATTCATCGACCTGGTAACCGGGGCGACGGGTCAAAAAGTGCTCAGCCAGGCCGGCTTCGCCGGACCCTAAAGACGCGCCCGACGGCGATCTGGATGCCACTCGTTCGGCGGCGCCGCGAGCATTCGCCGGCTTGGCGCGCTGATCTGCATTGATGCGTCGAATTGTGTCCTCGCAAACGGCGGCAAATCAGTACCATTGTCAGCACAAGGAACTTTTCCCACGGCTGTAACACGGTAGGTTTTTGCTTATGGACGAGGTGCAGGCCCACTCCACATGGCCCAAAGGCCGCTGGACGACGCTGGCGGTCGCCGCGATAAGCGGCGCCAGTGCCATCGCGCTCGCTTTACCTGCGACAACAGCGAACGCCGACCCGGTTCCACCGCCGGCTCCGACCACTCCGGCGCCCCCGCCGCCCAACGTTCCCGGAGAGGCAGCACCCGGCCCGCCCGGCGCCCCGGCCCCACCTCCGCCGGCCGACCCGCTCGCTGCGCCACCCGGGGCCGGTCCCAACCAACCTGCCCCGCCGCCACCCGACCCGAACGCGCCCCAGCCTGCGCGCATCGACAACCCGGTCGGCGGGTTCAGCTACGTCATGCCGGCCGGCTGGGTGGAGTCCGACGCCAGCCACCTCGACTACGGCTCGGCATTGCTCAGCAAGCAGACCGGGCCGCCCGCCCCGGGCCAGCCACCACCGGTTGCCAACGACACCCGCGTCGTGCTGGGCAAGTTGGACCAAAAGCTCTACGCCAGCGCTGAGCCCGACAACACCAAGGCCGCGACCCGTCTGGCATCGGATATGGGCGAGTTCTTCATGCCGTATCCCGGGACGCGGATCAACCAGGCGACCGCGCCGCTGAATGCCCCCGGCATGGCGGGCGGCGCGTCGTATTACGAAGTGAAATTCAGCGACGCCACCAAGCCGAACGGACAGATCTGGGCGGGAGTGATCGGGCCGTCGGGGCCGAACGCGCCGCAAGGCTCGGCGAACCAGCGCTGGTTCGTGGTGTGGCTGGGCACCGCCAACGATCCGGTGGACGTCAACGGTGCGAGGGCGCTCGCAGAGTCGGTGCGCCCGCTGGCACCGGCTGCGCCGGCACCGGCACCCGCCCCGGCAGCTCCAGCTCCCGGTCCAGCCCCGGCAGCTCCAGCTCCCGGTCCAGCCCCGGCGGCTCCGGGTCCGGCTCCCGCGCCGGGCGCACCAGGGCCACCGGCGGCCCCTCCGCCGCCCGCAGCACCCGCACCGGCGCCTGCGCCGTCGCCACCTGGACAGCCCACCGGCGGGAACGGCGGAGCGCCGGCTCCCGGCGCGGTATCGACCTAGCCCACGCGGTCGTTCACTGCACGCTTCGCGCTGTTATGCCGAACGTGCCCAATTGATCAGCCGACTCGTTACGCTGACGCCGTATTTCAAATGACAGTCCAGCAGCGGGCTTGCCCAGCTACAGCAAGGAGTGCCGAATGGATGTCATGGCAGCTACTCAATTCCTCGCATTGGCCACACCGACCACCGTGGGTTGGATTGGCTTCATCATCATCGGGGGCATCGCCGGTTGGCTTGCGAGCAAAATCGTCAAGGGCACCGGCTCGGGCATTCTGGTGGACATCGTCGTCGGCGTTATCGGCGGATTCCTCGGTGGATTTATTCTCGAGCGCCTCGGCTTCAACGTGGCAGGCGGAAGGCATTGGTTCACCTTCTTCACCGCGCTACTCGGGGCCGTCATTCTGCTCTTCGTCGTGCGGCTTTTGCGAAGCGCTAGCCGACGCTAACCTGTTGCGGCCGTGACGATTAGCGGCATGCTGTATTGATGACGATGAGCGCGTGGCGGGTACGCCAGCCCGGTCCGATGAGCACCGATCCGCTGGAACGGGTCAGCACGCAGGTGCCACGCCCCGGGCCGTCCGAGCTGCTGGTCGCCGTGCGGGCCTGCGGGGTGTGCCGCACAGACCTGCATGTGACGGAGGGTGACCTGCCGGTCCACCGGGAGAATGTCACACCCGGACACGAGGTGGTCGGCGAAGTTGTGGAAGTCGGCGCCGACGCCGGCGACGGGTTCAGCGTCGGCGACCGGGTCGGCATCGCCTGGCTACGGCATACCTGTGGAGTCTGCAAGTTCTGTCGGCGCGGCGACGAGAACCTGTGTCCCGAGTCCCGTTACACCGGTTGGGACGCCGACGGCGGGTACGCCGAATTCGCCACCGTCCCAGCTGCTTTCGCCCACCATCTGCCGAGCGGCTACAGCGACAGCGAGCTTGCGCCGCTGCTGTGCGCCGGCATCATCGGCTACCGGTCGCTGCTGCGCGCAGCGCTACCGCCCGGCGGCCGGCTGGGGCTGTACGGCTTCGGCGGCAGCGCTCACATCACCGCCCAGGTCGCGCTGGCGCAAGGCGCCGAAGTGCATGTGATGACGCGCGGCGCCGCCGCCCGAGACCTGGCACTCGAGCTCGGCGCCGCCTCGGCCCAAGGCGCCGCCGACCCACCACCGGTACGCCTGGACGCCGCGATCCTGTTCGCCCCGGTCGGCGATCTGGTGTTGCCCGCGCTCGAGGCGCTCGACCGGGGCGGCACCTTGGCGATCGCCGGAATCCATCTGAGCGACATTCCCGTCCTCAACTACCAGCGCCACCTTTTCCAAGAACGCCAGCTGCGCTCGGTGACGTCGAACACCCGGGCCGACGCGCGGGCCTTCCTCGACTTCGCGGCCGGACATCACATCAAGGTGACCACGCCGGAATACCCACTCAGTCAAGCTGATCGGGCGTTGTCGGATCTCAGCGCCGGCCGAATCGCCGGCGCGGCGGTGCTTCTGGTGTAGAAGCTCAGCTGGACAGGTGCCAGACCAACGCTGCGGCCAGCGCGCCCAGCCCGTTGAGCGACCAATGCAGGGCGATCGGCGCGATCAGGCTGCCGCTGCGTCGGCGCAGCCAGCTGAACACAAACCCGGCCATCGCAGTCGCGATCACCGCCAACGTCACGCCGGCCAGCATGCCCACGACGCCACCGCCGAATAGCCGCGTGAAGCCGACGTTGCTGGCCGTCAGTCCCAACGACGTCGCGATATGCCAGAGACCGAACAGCAGCGAACCGGCCACCGCCACGCCGCGGAATCCCCACGCCCGGTTCAGCGCGCCATGCAAGACACCGCGAAAAGCCAGCTCTTCGGGGATCACGGTTTGCAGCGGGATGACAATCATCGAGGCCACCACGGCGCCCGAGATGGTCGCGTAGTGGTTGTTCATGAACATCGGCCGGGTCAGCGGGAGCAGCACGCAGACCGCGATCACCGTGACCACGAACGCCATCGCACCCAGCGCATACGCGGCACCGGATTTCCAGTGGTCGCGGCCCAGGCCGAGTTCGGCCCAGCCCAGCCCGTTGAAGCGCAACAACGCCACCAGCCCGACCGCGGCTGCCGGGACCGTCGCGACGCCTGCCCACGGCGTGGTGAAGTGCGCGATCAGGTTCGCACATGCCAGCACTACCACGACCAGCGCGACGTCGACGTAGATGCGGAAGTGATGCAGCGCCGACAGCTGCGACACCACCGGATGGGTGTCGGCGGCTACCGTCGCGTCACGCATCCGGCAAGTTTACCTGCGGGGAATTGGTAACTCGGCGCCGCGCGTAGTCCTTGAGCTCGTCTGGGAGTGCGTCGGCCACCAACAGCCGCGGAAGCAGTTCCGGTTCGGAAAATCGGGCGCGAAAAACCACGTCGATGGTCACGTCGTGGTCGGGACGGTAATCGACTGTGATCGCGTCGCCGGCGCGCACCGGCCCGGGCGAGATAACCCGCAAATACGCGCCGGGTTTCCCCGCCTGAATGAAGGTCTTCATCCAGTGGCTCAAATTCAGGAACGCCTGAAACGTCCGGCACGGTGTTCGGGGGGTGGAGACTTCCAGCACCAAGCCGTCGGTGCCGACGCACCAGCGTTCGCCGATCCGCGCCGCATTCAGATCGACGCCCGAGGTGGTCAGGTTCTCGCCGAAGTTGCCGTTCACGAGTGTGCGTTGAAGTTGGATTTCCCACGCGTCCAGGTCTTCTCGCGCGTAGGCGTACACCGCCTGGTCGTCACCGCCGTGGAATTTCTGGTTGCCGATGGTGTCGCCGACCAGCCCGCTGCCGACGCCATCGTGCATGGGCCCCGGTGCCCGCACCATGACCGGCTCGGTCACCGCCACTTTGTCGATGCCGGTCACATTCGACATCCCGTTCGGATCGGGATTCGGCCGCCCACCAGACACGTTGACCGACAAAACAGTCGCCACCCACACCAGCTTACTTATTCGGCCCCCATTTCCAGCCGCTGATCTGCGGATCGTCCTCGCCGTGCTCGCGGGTATAACGGCGGGCCGCCAGCCGGGCGTCGGCCATCCGCTGACGGAGCATCGCAGCTCGTCCGGCCAGCCCGTCCACCCGGTCGATGACATCCATCACCAGGTGGAAGCGGTCCAGGTCGTTGAGCATCACCATGTCGAACGGCGTCGTCGTGGTCCCGCGCTCCTTGAACCCACGCACATGCATGTAATGGTGATTCGCGCGGCTGTAGGTGAGCCGGTGGATCAGCCACGGATAACCGTGGTAAGCAAAAATGACTGGCTTGTCGTTGGGGAACAGGGCGTCGAATTCGTTGTCGGGCAAGCCATGCGGGTGCTCGGAGTCCGGCAGCAAGCGCATCAGGTCGACGACGTTGACCACCCGCACAGCCAGGTCGGGAAGTTCGCGACGCAAGATATCGGCGGCGGCCAGCGTCTCTAGCGTCGGGATGTCGCCGGCG
>DASQSQ010000551.1:0-13493 GCA_035642315.1 Mycobacterium sp. | reverse complement strand
CGCACGACCCCAGTAGCGCGCCCGCGACCGTCCCAAGCCCGCCACGCAAAAAGGCCTGACGTGAGATGTCCGGCGCCATGGCCGGATACTAGAACGGCTCAGCATGCTGTGACGCTTGCTTGGGGTCACTACCCGAGCTTGTTGCGGTACCGGCGGTATCACCATAATGTCGGCTTCATGCGCCGTCTCGGCTCCTCACTCGTGAGCTCCGCTCACTCGCCGTCCCCTCGGATGAGCTCCGCTCGCGCGCCCATCCATCTCGGGTCCGGCGAACCTGTCCTGCTGCTGCACCCTTTCCTGATTTCGCAGCTGGTCTGGCAAGGCGTGGCCCCACGGCTGGCCGACACCGGTCGCTACGAGGTGTTCGCCCCGACGATGGCCGGCCACAACGGCGGACCGCGTGCCGGGACATGGTTTCTCAGCTCGTCGGTGTTGGCCGACCACATCGAGCGTCAGCTCGACGAGCTGGGCTGGAGCACCTGCCACATCGTGGGCAACTCACTGGGCGGCTGGGTTGCCTTCGAGCTGGAACGTCGCGGTCGCGCCCGCACGGTCACCGGCATCGCGCCGGCCGGCGGGTGGACCCGCTGGGCGCCGACCAAATTCGAGGTGATCGCCAAGTTCATCTCGGGGATGCCGTTCTGGGCGCTCGCACGCTGGGTGGGGCCCCGCGCGTTGCGGCTGCCGTTCAGCCGTCGGCTGGCCACCCTGCCCGTCAGCGCCTCGCCGGATGGGGTCAGCGACAGTGAACTCGAGGCCATCGTCGACGACGTGGCGCACTGCCCGGCCTACTTCCAGCTGCTGGTCAAGTCAATGCTGCTGCCCGGACTGCTGGAGTTGGCGCACACTTCCGTTCCCGCGCACCTGGTGCTCTGTGAAGACGACCGGGTGTTTCCCGGACCACGGTCGCACCGGTACTTCAAGGCCCAACTTCCCGCCGGCACGCGACTGACCGAGCTCGACGGAGTCGGGCATATCCCGATGTTCGAGGCGCCGCAACGAGTCACCGACGTCATCACCGGCTTCCTCGACGAGCACATTCCACCGATTCGAGAAGTTAAGTCGAGTTGAGCGCCTTGTCCAGGTGCTCGGCGATCGCGCCGAGGAACTCCTCACTGGTCTGCCAATCCTGATCCGGCCCGATGAGCAATGCGAGATCTTTGGTCATCTGGCCGCCTTCGACGGTGGCGACGACGACGTCTTCCAGCTTCTGCGCGAAGTCGATCACCTCGGGAGTGCTGTCGAGCTTGCCGCGGTGCTCGAGCCCGCGCGTCCAGGCGAAGATCGACGCGATCGGATTGGTCGAGGTGGGCTTGCCCTCCTGGTACTGGCGAAAATGGCGGGTGACTGTGCCGTGGGCTGCTTCGGCCTCGACCGTCTTGCCGTCCGCGGTCATCAACACCGATGTCATCAACCCCAGCGAACCGTAACCCTGTGCGATTGCGTCGGATTGCACGTCGCCGTCGTAGTTCTTGCACGCCCACAGGTAGCCGCCCTCCCATTTGAGGGATGCAGCCACCATGTCGTCGATCAACCGGTGCTCATAGGTCAGTCCGGCTGCTTCGAAATCGTCCTTGAACTCCTCGTCATAGATCCGCTGGAACTCGTCTTTGAACATGCCGTCGTAGGCCTTGAGGATGGTGTTCTTGGTCGACAGATACACCGGGTAGTTCTCTTTCAGGCCGTACGCGAGTGACGTGCGGGCGAAGTCGCGAATCGAATCCTTGAAGTTGTACATCCCCATCACGACGCCGCCGTCTTGGGGGATCGACACCATCTTGTGCACGATCGGCTCACTGTCGTCGTCCGGGGTGAAGGTCAGGGTGACGGTTCCGGGCCGGTCGACTTTGAAGTTGGTCGCGCGATATTGGTCGCCGAAAGCGTGGCGGCCGATGACAATCGGCTTCTTCCAGCCCGGGACCAGCCGAGGGACGTTCGAGATCATGATCGGCTCGCGGAAGATCGTGCCGCCCAGAATGTTTCGAATTGTCCCGTTGGGTGACGACCACATGGTCTTCAGGTTGAACTCTTTGACGCGCGCCTCGTCGGGTGTGATCGTGGCGCACTTGACCCCGACGCCGTGCTTCTTGATGGCGTAGGCCGAGTCGATCGTCACCTGATCGTCGGTGGCGTCGCGGTGCTCGATGCCCAGGTCGTAGTAGTCCAGTTTGATGTCGAGGTACGGAAGGATCAGCATGTCTTTGATCCACTTCCAGATGACCCGCGTCATCTCGTCGCCGTCGAGCTCTACTACCGTGCCTTCGACTTTGATCTTGCCTCCGCTGGACATGAAGCCCAGGCTACAACGGCGCTGGCATGCCCCGTCCAGCGCACAAGTACCTCAAGCCATTCGGATCGGTTTGCCGAATCGCCGGCCCAGGCGATGTAGCCATCTGGCCGCACCAGCACTGCCGGCCCGGAATCGGATCGCTCCGCTTGGTGCAGGTCGAGCACATCGAGCGCAGACCTCCCGCTTTCACGAATCAACACGAAGCCGGGCTCGCGCTGCAGCTCGGTGAGACGCTCTTGCGTCAACGGAATCCGTGTCGCCCTGGTGCCCACCAAAGTGCTCTCCCCCGCCCGACGCGCGTACCGCAGCGTCGTGCCCGCAAAGCTTCCGGCCACCTCGTCACGTATCCGTGGGACGCGAAGAATCCTGGGCACCAGGAGATTTCGTACTCTGCGCACGACCCGCGGACGAAGCGTCACGCCGCGAGCCATCATTCCCGACTGCAACAGCACCCGTCGGCCAATCGGATGGCGCTCATCGTGATAGCTGTCCAGCACGGTGTCGTCCGCACCATCTAGCACCGCGTCGATCTTCCACGCGAGGTTCGCAGCATCCTGGATGCCGGTGTTCATACCCTGACCGCCCATCGGGGAATGCGCGTGCGCCGCGTCTCCGGCCAGGAACACCCGGCCATGCCGATACTGCGCGACTTGCCTTTCGTCGCAATGGAATCGGGACTTCCACCCCACTTCGAGCACCCCGAGGTCGGCGGCCATCGCCCGCGCCAGGACGTCGACGATTTCCTCCCGATCCACCGGCTGGGCATCGGGAGCCTGATTGTTGCGGTCCCACACCATCGTGCGGTACCAGGAACCGTCCGCATCGCGGCGGTCATAGGGCGCCAGGAACGCGAACTCGTTGCGGGTGCTGCCCAGCGTCAGGCCGCCATCAGCGGGGCCGGCCGCCAGCTTGACATCGGCAAGCACGATCGACGACAAGATCGTCTTGCCTCCGAAGGCCGCGCCTACCAACCTGCGGACCGTGCTATGCGAACCGTCGGCGCCGATCAAATACTCTGCCCGCCAGAAGGTTCGACGCCCAGCAGGATCGCCGTGCGTCCGCACCGTGACCGTCACGCCCTCGGGGTCCTGGTCGAGTGCGACCACCTCGACGCCGCGCCGGATCTCGGCCCCTTGCGCTGCGGCATAGGCGCCCAGCGCCCGGTCGACGTTGGTCTGCGGAGTGATCATGGCGAACTGATAGGGCGAGTCGAGGTGGGTGAGATCGATCCGGGCGCCGCCGAAAATCGTGACTCCCGGTGCCTTGTGCGCGTGCGCGAGCAGATCGTCGGCGATTCCGCGGGCGTCGAAAACCTCCAGCGTGCGCGCCATGGTGGCGAAGGCGCGACTGGACGGGTTGATCGCGGGCCAGCGTTCGAGCACGACAACCGACCGGCCCGCTCGCGCGAGGTCACCGGCCGCGGTCAGCCCCGTCGGGCCGGCACCGACGACCAGGACGTCGACCTTGTGAACGTTCATCACGCCACCGCCTCCGGGTTCGGGTACCAACGGCGAATGTCGTCGGGGGTGGCCACGGCCGCGCGATTGAACACGAAGCGGCAGCCGGGTTGGGCCATGTGCGCGGCGTTGACGATCGACTCGAACAGCAGCGTGTTGCTGGCGACCAGTCGCACGCCGGCGCCGATCAGCACCGCGTCATAGCGCCTGGCCTCCAGCCACTTACGGGCTTTGTCCGCGCCCGCATCGCCGAAGTCGATGAGGCAGTTGTCGACGTGATAGCCGGCGGCGCGCAGTGCGGCCACGTTCTCGTCGTTGGCGGCGCGCAACTTCTCCGTCGACAGGCCCGGAAATTGGGCGAAGTCCGGCGAGGAGCAGTCGATGACGTCCGGGTCGAGCCCGATCTGGATGGCGGTAACGGTCATGATGGCGACCTCTCGTCATGAGTTCAACAACTGTTGACTTTGACGGTAGGCGCTTACACCACCCGTGTCAACAGTTGTTGAATACACTGTTGGCATGCCATCGAAGGCGCGTGAGGGACGTGACGGACAGACGACCCGGGCAGCGATCCTGGAGATCGCGCGATCGCAGTTCGGCGACCACGGCTTCGAGCGCACGACGATCCGGTCGGTCGCATCGGCGGCCGGGGTCGATCCGGCGCTCGTCATGCACTACTTCGGCAGCAAGGCGGAGCTTTTCGCCGCGGCCTCCCGGTTCGACATCACGTTTCCCGATCTCTCCGATGTCGCGCCCGACCGTGTCGCCGATGTGTTGGTGCCGATGTTCGTCGGCGCCTGGGGGCCGCAGGGACCGTTTCTCCCGCTACTGCGCGCGGCCGCGACGAATCGCGTCGCCGCCGATGCCCTGCTGCAGGTTTTCGTCGACCAAGTGGCCCCGGCGCTAGCCGCCGTCGCGCCCGACCACGCCGCCGACCGGGCTGCCCTGGTGGGATCACAACTACTGGGGCTCGCGGTGGCCCGCTACATCCTCGGTGTGCCGCCGCTGGCCGGCATGGGCGACGCCCAACTCATCGAATGGCTCCGACCGGTGCTCGCCCACTACTTGGCGGATCCCGCGCCCTGACGCTGTTCGAGGATCGCCAGCGTCCGCTCGGCCCATCGAATGTTCTCTTGTTCGAAGGAGATTCCGCGCATCAGCGTCAGGTAGGGGCCCACTCGCTTTGCCTTGGCGACGTATTCCTCTTCGTCGCGGCCGCCCAGCATACGAGCTCGCATCCGTTCGTAACGTTGCAGTTTGGCGGTGGCCCATTGCAGTCGTTCCACCATGAAGTCGCGCACAGCCCGCGCGTTACCGGCATCAACGGCCAGCAGTTTGACCGCGAGCTCATCGCGGATCACACCCGGCTTCGGCGCCCGGGAGGTGAACTGGTGGATCGCCTCGTAGCCCGCCTCGGTCAGCGAATACATGCGCTTGTTGGGCCGCCGCTCTTGGTGAACGACCCTTGCTTGAATCAGACCTTGCTCGGCGAGCCGGTCGAGTTCGCGATACAGCTGCTGCGGTGTCGCCATCCAGAAGTTCGCGACCGAGGCGTCAAAGCTCTTGGCCAGGTCGTAACCGGAGGACTCGCCCTCGAGCAGGGCGGCCAACACGGCGTCACGCAGTGACATCGGCCTATAGTACAACGGGTGATTAGTCAATAAAGTGATTAATCACACCTAGACTTACGCCAGCCGAGGCTCTAGCGTCAGTCACGCCTACTCAACAAATTATTTTGCGAGGTGTCCGGTGAGTTCTAAGCATCCGTTCCGCAAGGCGGTAGAGGAGCACGACGAGGCGGCCATCGCAGCGATGCTGGCCGACAACGTGGTATTCACCAGCCCGGTAGCGTTCAAGCCCTATGTCGGCAAGCCGATCACCGCGGCGATCCTTCGCGGCGTGTTGCGGGTCTTCGAGGACTTCCATTACATCCGCGAGATCCATGACAGCAACGGCCGCGATCATGCGTTTGTCTTCGAAGCGACGGTCTCCGGCAAGAAAGTCAACGGGTGCGACTTCCTGCATTTCAACGACGAGGGCCTGATCGACGACTTCGTGGTGATGGTGCGGCCGCTGTCGGGTGCGACGGCGTTGTCCGAGGCGATGGGCGCCCAGTTCCCTCGCATCCAACAAGAGGCCATCGAGTTGGCCGATCAGTTCACTTCCGCTTATACGGCCTAGGGACGCTAAACATGCGAATTGGATTGGGCATCAACTACGCGGGCGGGTTCAAAGAGGTGGCCGCCGAGGTTGCCGACCTCGAACGCGCCGGACTAGACATTGTCTTTGTCCCCGAGGCGTATTCGTTCGATGCGGTCAGCGCGCTGGGCTACCTTGCGGCCAGCACGGAACGGGTAGAGCTGGCGTCGGGCATTTTGCAGCTTTACACCCGGACGCCCACGTTGACGGCGATGACCGCGGCTGGCCTGGACTATGTCTCCGACGGCCGGTTCACCCTCGGTCTTGGCGCCTCCGGTCCGCAGGTCATCGAGGGCTTCCACGGCGTGCCCTACGACGCCCCGATAGCCCGCACCCGCGAAGTCGTCGACATCTGCCGCCAGGTCTGGCGCCGAGAGACCCTGGAGCACCAGGGCAAGCACTACACCATCCCGTTGCCAGCCGACCAGGGCACCGGACTGGGTAAGCCGCTCAAGCTCATCAATAATCCTGTGCGGAAACGCATTCCGATACTCATCGCCGCGCTCGGGCCTAAGAACGTCGAGCTGGCCGCCGAGATCGCCGAGGGCTGGCAACCGATCTTCTATCTGCCGGAAAAGGCGCAAGACGTGTGGGGCGACGCGCTGGCCGCCGGCCGGGCCAAGCGCGATCCCGCGCTGGGGCACCTCGATGTGTTCGCCGGACCGGCATTGGCCATCGGTGAAAACGTCGAGCCACTACTCGAATTCGTCAAACCGCACCTGGCGCTCTACATCGGTGGCATGGGCGCCAAGGGCAAGAACTTCTACCACACGCTGGCCACCAGGTACGGCTACGGTCCGCAAGCCGACCGCATCCAAGAGCTTTACCTGGCCGGCGACAAGGCCGCCGCCGCCAAGGCTGTACCCGATGAACTCGTGCGAGATGTCTCGCTGATCGGCACACCCGGATTCGTCAAGGAACGAGTGGCAGCGTTTCGCGAGGCGGGCGTGACCACCTTGAACGTGGTGCCGATCGCTGCCACGGCCGGCGACCGGGTCAAGCTCATCGAGACACTTCGCAGCCTGCTCGACTAAGCCTGCTGTGCATCCTCCAGGGCAGCGTTGAGGGTCTTACTCGGGCGCATCACCGCGGTCGTCATCGCGGTGTCCGGCGCGTAGTAGCCACCGATGTCCACCGCCTCGCCCTGGACTTCCGCGAGTTCGGCAACGATGGTGTCTTCGTTCTTGGTCAACGTATCGGCCAGTGCGGCAAAGTGTTTGCGCAACTCGTCGTCATCGCTCTGCGCGGCCAGTTCCTGTGCCCAGTACATGGCCAAGTAGAACTGGCTGCCGCGGTTGTCCAGCTCACCGGTCTTGCGCGACGGACTCTTGTTGTTGTCGAGCAGTTTGCCGATCGCGGCGTCCAGCGTCTTACCCAGAACCTTGGCCCGCGCGTTACCGGTCTTGAAACCGATGTCCTCGAAACATGCGCCCAGCGCCAGGAATTCACCGAGCGAGTCCCATCGCAGGTGGTTCTCCTCAACGAGTTGGTGGACATGCTTGGGTGCTGAACCGCCCGCTCCCGTCTCATACATGCCGCCGCCGGCCATCAGCGGCACGATGGACAGCATCTTGGCGCTGGTGCCCAGCTCCAGGATCGGGAACAGGTCGGTGAGATAGTCGCGCAGGATGTTTCCGGTGGCGGCGATGGTGTCCTGACCGCGCATCGCGCGCTCGATCGAGTGCCGCATGGCCCGTTCCTGCGACATGGTCTGGATGTCGAGACCCTCGGTGTCGTAGTCGGCCAGGTAGGTGTTGACCTTCTTGCGCAGCTCGTTCTCGTGCGGGCGCTCCTGGTCCAGCCAGAACACCACCGGCATGCCCGAATTCCTTGCGCGGGTGACGGCCAGCTTGACCCAGTCGCGGATCGGGTCGTCCCTGACGATGGGCATGCGCCAGATGTCGCCGGCTTCGACGTTTTGCGTCAGCAGCACTTCGCCCGTGTCCAGGTCGACGATGTTGGCGACCGCGTCCTCGGGGATCTCGAATGTCTTGTCGTGCGAGCCGTACTCCTCGGCCTGCTGCGCCATCAGCCCGACGTTGGGGACCGTGCCCATCGTGGTCGGATCGAATGCCCCGTGCGTCTTACAGAAGTTGATGATCTCTTGGTAGATACGGGAAAACGTGGACTCGGGGTTGACGGCCTTGGTGTCCTTCTGCCGTCCGTCGGCGCCGTACATCTTGCCGCCCGCGCGGATCATCGCCGGCATCGAGGCATCCACGATCACGTCGCTGGGCGAGTGGAAGTTGGTGATGCCCTTGGCCGAGTCGACCATGGCCAGCTCGGGCCGGTGTTCGTGGCAGGCGTGCAGGTCGCGGATCACCTCGTCGTGCAGCGACGCGGGCAGCGACTCGATCTTGCTGTAGAGATCGACCAATCCGTTGTTGACGTCGACGCCGAGTTCGTCGAACAGCGCCTGGTGCTTGGCGAACGCCTCCTTGTAGAAGATCTTCACGGCGTGGCCGAAGACGATGGGGTGGGAGACCTTCATCATCGTCGCCTTGACGTGCAGCGAGAACATCACGCCGGTCTTGTAGGCGTCCTCCATCTCCGCCTCGTAGAACTCGCACAGGGCTTTGCGGCTCATGAACATGCTGTCGATGACGTCGCCGTTTCGCAGCGACACCATGGGCTTGAGCACGATCGTCTTGCCGCTCTTGGTCTCCAACTCCATCTTCACGTTGCGCGCGCGGTCCAGCGTCATCGACTTCTCACCGTGGTAGAAGTCGCCGTGCCGCATGGTCGCGACATGAGTGCGCGACGCCTGCGACCACTTCCCCATGCTGTGCGGGTGCTTCCGGGCGTACTCTTTGACCGCGTGCGGCGCACGACGGTCCGAATTACCTTGTCGTAGAACGGGATTGACCGCACTGCCAAGGCATTTGGCATACCGGTCGCGGATTTCCTTGTCCTCGTCGGTTTTCGGACTCTGCGGAATGTCCGGAATCTTGAAGCCCTTGCCTTGCAGTTCCTTGACGGCGGCGACCAGCTGCGGCACCGAAGCGCTGATATTCGGCAGCTTGATGATGTTGGTGTCGGCCAGCTTCGTCAGCCGGCCCAGCTCGCCCAGGTTGTCGGGCACTTTCTGATCGTCGGTCAGGTAGTCGGAGAACTCGGCCAGGATCCGCGCCGCCACCGAGATGTCACTGGTCTGGATCTGGATGCCCGCCGGTTCGGCGAAGGCACGCACGATCGGCAGAAGGGAGTAGGTCGCCAGCAGCGGCGCCTCGTCGGTCAGCGTGTAGATGATGGTCGGCTGTTCGGCGCACACAGTCTCTCTCCCGGCGTCACTATCGGTCGGATTTCTTCAGGTGCTTCGCGTTGTCGTGGTGACTGCCAGTATCCCGTACGGAGGAATCAGTGGCTATCAGGGGTGCGACTGGCAAATCCCAGCTCAGCCGGGGGACGGCGTCCCAGTCCAGATCGCCTTGTGGCGATCGCAACCGCGGCGAAGCCGGGCGCAGCGGGTCGCCACCGGGAGACTCAGTGGCACTAGGTGGGCGACGTGCGATAGGCTTCCGGCAGGTCATGAGCGCCAGCGTCAAGCCCCGGCTTGCTGGCCGGCAACCCTCCAACCGCGGTGGGGTGCCCTGGGTGATGACCAGGTTTCGTAGCCAACACCGGCTACGCGGCAAGCGCGGGTCCGCCGTTACGGGCCCCCCGAGTAGACAGGGAAACCTGATGCGCACTCATTTGGGCTGGCCCATCGTGCGTCGCAGTTGCTGACCGCATGGCTGCCGGTTTGACGTCGTCTTGAGCCGACGTCCCGTGCACCTGCGAGCACTCGACCCACCCAACTCTTCCCAGAAGGCAACCATCGTGAGTTCCGAAACCAACGCTGAAAGCGACACCGATCCGACCGCGCACTGGTCGTTCGAGACCAAGCAGGTCCACGCCGGCCAGCAGCCGGATCCGACCACCAACGCCCGCGCGCTGCCGATCTACCAGACCACCTCCTACGTGTTCGACGACACCACGCACGCCGCGGCGCTGTTCGGGCTGGAAGTCCCGGGCAACATCTACACCCGCATCGGCAACCCGACGACGGACGTCGTCGAACAGCGCATCGCCGCGCTGGAAGGCGGCGTGGCGGCACTGTTCCTGGCCTCCGGGCAAGCCGCCGAGACGTTCGCGATTCTGAACCTGGCCGCCGCCGGTGATCACATCGTGTCCAGCCCGCGGCTCTACGGCGGCACCTACAACCTGTTCCACTACTCGCTGCCGAAACTCGGTATCGAGGTCAGCTTCGTCGAGGATCCCGACGACCTTGATTCGTGGCAGTCCGCGGTGCGGTCCAACACCAAGGCGTTCTTCGCCGAGACCATCTCCAACCCGCAGATCGACATCCTGGACACCCCTGGCGTTTCCGGGGTCGCGCACGCCAACGGCGTGCCGCTGATCGTGGACAACACCATCGCCACGCCGTATCTGATCCAGCCGATCAGCCAGGGCGCCGACATCGTGGTGCACTCGGCCACCAAGTACCTGGGCGGGCACGGCTCCGCGATCGCCGGTGTGATCGTCGACGGCGGCACCTTCGACTGGACCCAAGGCCGCTTCCCCGGATTCACCACGCCGGATCCCAGCTACCACGGCATGGTGTACGCGGAGTTGGGGCCGCCCGCGTTCGCACTCAAAGCGCGGGTGCAGCTGCTGCGCGACTACGGGTCAGCGGCGTCGCCGTTCAACGCGTTCCTGGTGGCCCAGGGCGTCGAGACGCTGAGCCTGCGCGTCGAGCGTCACGTCGCCAACGCGCAGCGGGTCGCCGAGTTCCTGGAGGGCCACGACGGCGTGCTATCGGTCAACTACGCCGGACTGCCGAGCTCGCCGTGGCACGAACGGGCAAAGCGGTTGGCGCCCAAGGGCGCCGGGGCAGTCCTGTCGTTCGAGCTGCAGGGCGGCATCGAGGCGGGCAAGGCGTTCGTCAACGCGCTGAAGTTGCACAGCCACGTCGCCAACATCGGCGACGTTCGTTCTCTGGTGATCCACCCGGCGTCGACGACTCATGCCCAGCTCAGCCCCGCCGAGCAACTGTCCACCGGGGTGAGCCCCGGGTTGGTGCGGCTGGCCGTGGGTATCGAAGGCATCGACGACATCCTGGCCGACCTCGAGCTTGGCTTCGCCGCCGCCCGAAAATACGCCGGCAGCGGTGACCCGCATGCCGTGGCGGCGTTCTGAGGAGGCCACGTGACGATCTCTGACGTGCCGACCCAGACACTTCCCGCCGAAGGCGAGGTCGGCGTAGTCCACCTCGGTTCGCTGACGCTGGAAAGCGGTGCGGTCATCGACGACGTCGACATCGCCGTGCAGCGGTGGGGCAGACTGTCGCCAACCCGCGACAACGTCGTTGTGGTACTGCACGCGCTGACCGGGGATTCGCACATCACCGGACCCGCCGGGCCGGGACAGCCGACGCCGGGCTGGTGGGACGGCATCGCGGGCCCGGGCGCGCCGATCGACACCGATCGCTGGTGCGCGGTGGCCACCAACGTGCTCGGTGGCTGCCGCGGATCGACCGGGCCGAGCTCACCTGGCCCCGATGGAAAGCCTTGGGGTTCAAGGTTTCCGCTGATATCGGTGCGAGATCAGGTCGAAGCCGACGTCGCCGCACTGGCGGCGCTGGGTATCACCGAGGTCGCCGCCGTGGTCGGCGGTTCGATGGGGGGAGCCCGGGCACTGGAATGGATCGTCGGCCATCCGGACCGGGTCGGCGCGGGTCTGTTGCTGGCGGTGGGTGCGCGCGCGACGGCCGACCAGATCGGCACCCAGTGCACCCAGATCACGGCGATCGAAGCCGACCCCGACTGGCAGGGCGGTGACTACTACCGCTCCGGGCGGACCCCCGAAGCCGGCCTGCACATCGCCCGTCGCTTCGCGCATCTGACCTACCGCGGCGAGGTCGAGCTGGACAGCCGCTTCGCGAACGATGCTCAGGGCAAAGAGAATCCGGTGGCCGGCGGTCGCTACGCGGTGCAGAGCTATCTGGAACACCAGGGCAGCAAGCTGGTGTCCCGCTTCGACGCAGGCAGTTACGTGGTGCTCACCGAGGCACTGTCCCGTCACGACGTCGGCCGGGGCCGCGGCGGTGTCGCCAGGGCGCTGCGCGGCTGCCCGGTGCCGGTGGTGGTCGGCGGAATCACCTCGGACCGGCTTTACCCGCTGCGGCTGCAGGAGGAACTCGCTGAACTGTTGCCCGGCTGTCGCGAGCTGCAGGTGGTCGACTCGATCTTCGGGCACGACGGCTTCCTGGTGGAATCCGAAGCGGTCGGTGAACTGGTGCGGCAGACCCTCGACCTGGCCGAAGGCGCGTGCAAACGGTGACCCAGTTCAGACAGGTCCGCTCGTTGTCGTTTGGCTCTGAAGCGGCCGCGTACGAGCGCGGCCGCCCGTCATACCCGCCGGAGGCGATCGACTGGCTGTTGCAGGCCGGGGCTAAAGACGTGCTGGACCTCGGCGCGGGGACCGGGAAGCTGACCACCCGGCTCGTGGAACGCGGGCTGGACGTCATCGCCGTCGATCCGATCGCGGAGATGCTGGAGATGCTACGCACGTCGCTGCCCGACACACCGGCGCTGCTCGGTACGGCGGAAGAAATTCCGTTGGCGGACAACAGCGTTGATGCAGTGCTCGTCGCGCAGGCGTGGCACTGGTTCAACCCGGAGCGGGCGATCCCGGAAGTGGCCCGGGTGCTGCGGCCGGGCGGACGACTGGGTTTGGTGTGGAACACCCGCGACGAACGGCTCGGCTGGGTGCGGGAGTTGGGTAACATCATCGGCCGCGACGGGGACCCGGTCCGCGACCGGGTGACACTGCCCGACCCGTTCAACGAAGTCGAGCGCCATCACGTCGAGTGGACGAATTACCTTACGCCACAAGCGTTGATCGACTTGGTCGCTTCCCGCAGCTATTGCATCACCTCGCCGACCGAAGTGCGCACCAAGACGCTGGACCAGGTGCGTGAGTTGCTGACAACCCATCCGGCGTTGGCGAATGCCGGAGGCCTTGCGCTGCCGTACGTCACGGTCTGCGTGCGGGCGACGTTATCGACATAGCGATCATCGCTCCCCTTCGTCGTCGTCATCCTCACCGTCGCGAAGCAATTTTTCCGGGTGGTGAAACGTATTGATGCGCGGCTGCCCGTGGTCCAGGTGCGGAGGCGGGATCCATTCGGTGTCGCCACGCTGATTTTTGCGGGTAATCCAGCCTTGCTCGGCGATCTTGTGCTGAGCGCCGCAGGCTAACGTCAAGTCGTTGATGTCCGTGGTGTGTGTTTTCGCCCACGGGGTGACGTGGTGGACTTCGGTCAAGTAGCCCGGCACATCACAGCCTGGCGCCGTGCAGCCACGATCTTTGCCGTACAACACAATGCGCTGGGCCGGTGAGGCCAGCCGTTTGGTGTGGTAGAGCGCCAGCGCTTTGCCCTTGTCGAAAATGGCGAGGTAGTGGTGGGCGTGGGAGGCCAGCCGGATCACATCGGACATCGGCAGCAGGGTGCCCCCGCCGGTAAGCCCCCTGCCCGCGGCGGCCTCCAGTTCACGCAACGAGGT
>DASQSQ010000550.1:0-2679 GCA_035642315.1 Mycobacterium sp. | reverse complement strand
TGCGACCCGTCGCCGAACTCCTTCTCGAACGCCGCAGGGTGATACGACGTGCCAAGGATGACGTGCTCGATACCGGCCGCGGCGATCCGGGACAGCAGATGGGTGAGAAACGGTAGCCCGGCGATGGGCAACATGGGCTTGGGCGCCGACAACGTCAGCGGACGCAGCCGAGTGCCCTTGCCGCCGACCAGGATCACCGCATCGACTTGATGGGTCGTCACCGTCGCCGCTCCTCCGCCATCTCGCGCCGGGCCTCCCGCCGCGCGCCGCGCATCATCAGCCGCGAGCGCACCGCCAACCCGCCCCGTATGGTCCAGCGCAGCGGGGCTCGCCGCCACCCAGAATGCCGGTCGGCGAGGTAGAGGTAGGTGCTTTTGTGATGGGCGGCCAGGTTTGCCGCGGACGCGCGCGCGGTGGCGTGGCCCTTGTGATGCAGCACCTCCGCCGACGGCACGTACACGTTCAGCCAGCCCGCCTTACCCAATCGGTCGCCCAGGTCGACATCCTCCATGTACATGAAGTAGCGCTCGTCGAAGCCACCGATCTGCTCGAAGGCGGCGCGCCGCACCAGCAGGCACGACCCCGACAGCCAGCCCACCGGCCGCTCGCTGGGTTCCAGCCGCTCCTGGCGGTAGGCCGTCGACCACGGATTGTTCTTCCACAGCGGTCCGACGACCGCATGCATGCCGCCGCGGAACAGGCTGGGCAAATGGCGCGCCGAGGGATACACCGATCCATCGGGGTCGTGGATCATCGGGCCCAGCGTCGCCGCGCGCGGCCACCGCGAAGCGCCGTCCAGCAGAGCGTCGATGCTGCCGGGCCCCCACTGCACGTCCGGGTTGGCCACCACCACCCATTCCCCGACATCTTCTAAAGCATCGTTCAGCTGTGCTATCGCGCGGTTCACCGCGCTGCCGTAGCCGAGGTTGGCCCCGGTCGAGAACAGTCGCACGCCCGGGTAGCGCTCGACGGCGGCCTGCGGCGCCCCGTCGGCGGAGCCGTTGTCGGCCATCAGGACGCTGACCGGTCGCTCGGTCGCATGCGACAGCGACGCCAAAAACCGGTCTAGATGCGGGCCCGGCGAATAGGTCACCGTGACCACCGGCAGGACGTCACTCACGCGTAGAGAGTAACGGCCTACGCGCGCAGCGCTGCCAACAGAGCGCCCTGCCACGGCCGCAGCGGCGTCAACCCAGCTCGCTCCGACTCTCGACCGGACAACACCGAATACGCCGGCCTCGCCGCCGCGCGCGGATTGTGATCGCTGCTCACCGGCACCACCCGCTCCGGGTCGGCGCCGACGCCCTCGAATACCGCACGGGCCTGGCCGAAGCGGGACACCTCGCCCGAGTTGGCGGCGTGCACGACCCGCGCCTGCACTTGGCCATCCGCCACCTGCAGCAGCGCAGCGACCAGATCGGCGACGTAGGTCGGCGATCCGGTCTGGTCGTCGACCACCTCGACGACGCGATCACCGCCGGCCAGCTTGCGCATGACGGCGACGAAATCCTTGCCGTCCGCGCCGGTGTAGACCCAGGCGGTGCGCACCACCACCGCCTCCGGCAACGCCGCCAAAACCGCCTCCTCGCCCGCCAACTTGCTCTTCCCGTAGACGCTCAGCGGCGCGGTCTCGTCGCTCGGCTCGTAGGGACGAGACGCCGAGCCGCTGAAGACATAGTCGGTGGAGATCTGGATCAGCCGCGCGCCGACCCGCGCGCAAGCCCGGGCGATGTGCTCGGGACCGGCCGCGTTGACCGCATACGCCCGCTCCTCGTCGCCTTCGGCGCCGTCCACATTGGTGTAGGCCGCGCAGTTGATCACCACGTCGCCGGTCTGCACGATCTGGTCTGCGGTCCGCGGATCGGTGATGTCCCACTGCGACGACGTCAGCGCCAGAACGTCGCGTCCCTGCCGAACTGCCTCGGCGGCCAACCACGTTCCGGCCTGCCCGCCTGCACCGGCGATCACGATTCTGTTGCGCTCAGGCACTTATGCCGCTCCTTCTCATCGCTTCGCTCTGCATCGTCGCGGCATGGTCACGAGTCTGGCACGCCGAGGCCTCAGCTACCGACGGAACTGCTGTGACGAAAGTAATCTGGTGTGATGCCTGAGCAACGTGTGGCCCGTGTGATTGCGACTGTGGCGGCCGTGGCGGTCGTCCTCGTCACCGGGGTGGCGTGGAGCAAGGTCCGCTCTTTCGAGGACGGCATCTACCACATCTTCGCGCCGTCGCTGGGCCAGGGCGGCGACGACGGCGCAATCGACATCCTGCTGGTCGGCATGGACAGCCGCACCGACGCCCACGGCAATCCGCTGAGCGCCCAGGAACTTGCCAGTCTGAGGGCCGGTGACGAAACCGCCACCAACACCGACACCATCATCCTGGTTCGCATCCCCAACAACGGGAAGTCGGCGACCGCGATCTCGATTCCGCGCGACACCTATGTTTCCGCGCCCGGAATGGGCAAGACCAAAATCAACGGCGTCTACGGCCAGACCAAGGAAGAGAAGCGGGTCAGCCTGGTCGAATCCGGCATGGCGCCCGACGAGGCCGATCGAGAGGGAACCGAGGCCGGCCGTGAGGCGCTGATCAAAACGGTCGCCGACCTCACTGGGGTCACCGTCGACCACTACGCCGAGATTGGGTTGCTGGGTTTCTCGTTGATCACCGACGCCCTT
>DASQSQ010000549.1:0-4681 GCA_035642315.1 Mycobacterium sp. | reverse complement strand
CGCCTCGCTCGTTGCCCGCTACCTGATCGTGGATACCCGCCCCGTCCAGTCGGCATACGTGATCATGGACCACCTCGCCCACGCCGACCCCCTGGTCGAACGCTTCGAGCATTGGGCCCGCGACCACCTGGGCGACGGATTCTCCCTGGACCAGGCCGCCCGGGCCACCGGCACGACCAAGCGCACATTGGCCCGCCGCCTCCATCAGGTGCTCGGCAAGAGCCCGCTGTCCTACGTTCAGGACCTCCGCGTCGAGCGGGCCGTACACCTGCTGCGCACCAGCGACCAGACCCTCGACGAGATCGCCTCACTGGTCGGCTACGCCGACAGCGTCACCTTGCGGACCCTCCTCCGCCGACGCCTCGGCCGTGGCATCCGCGAAATCCGCGAGCATTTGCCGGCTTGATACTGCGGGTCCGTTAGAGAGCCTGGGACGCGCACACCGTGGGGCCCCGCCGGGTCTTGGGGACCACGTTGGGACCACACGTCGGGTGCGTGAGTTAACGACCTGCGCGTCTATGCGCACTATGCACGCACGCTAGGCGGCTAGATAACGCGCGCCACCTGGGGATATGCGTTGCCGCTATTTACTGGGGGTCAAGTGGCCTAGCGGCGCGTCCACACACGCGCTACGGGTATAGGTTTCCAACTTCCTAGCAACCTCACATGCCGGCGCCGGCGCGACAAGAGAGGTATGCGGATCCTCGCACGTAGGCGGCAGCCAACTCCTCGGCGGTTAGCGCTAGGCCGGATGTGCGCAGCAGCCACTTGCCGACGCCGCATGGGGAGCGCGTCGAGCCCTCGACTGAGATGGACCACCCGGCAAAACAGTGCCCGATACGGGAACCTCAAACGGCACGCCCACGCCGAACGACCGAGGCCCAGCCGGACCGGAGTGCCGACGTCCCGTAAGACTGGTTCGGTGATCTTTCCCGGTGAAGGGGGGCCAACCGGGGCACCAGACTCGATGCGATGAGCTAAGCCAACCCCTACTGGTGCCGGGCGTGGTTGCTCGTGTAGACGCGCGCGTAGTAGTCGGCCTCGGCTTCTGTGGGCGGGCGTCGGCCGAGTCGGTGCATCAGCCGGGCCGAGTTGTACCAGGCCACCCACGTGCAGGTGCTGTGCTCCAGGTCGGCCAGGGTGCGGATCGGCCCGTGCCTAAACGGCGAGCTGTCGCGGATGCACTCGGCCTTGTAGAGCCCGATCGTCGTTTCGGCGAGCCCGTTGTCTAGGGCGTCACCGACCGTGCCGACCGATGGCTTCAGCCCGGCCAGCATCAGTACCTCGGTGAAATGTATTGCGGTATATTGCGATCCGGCATCCGAGTGATGGATCGCATCGTCAAGCGGGTGGCCTTCGCGGGCCCGGAAGGCGGCGGCGTTTCGCAGCGCGCGCTCAACGAACTCGGTGTCTTTGCGCAGCGAGCACTCCCAGCCAGTGATCACCCCGGCGTAGGCGTCGATCACAAACGCGGTGTAGCCGAACCCGGCGGCCATCGGGACATAGGTGAAGTCGGCCACCACCAGACGGTTCGGTGCCGTCACCCGCCACCGTCGGCGCACCAGGTCGGGTGCGCGGGCCGCGGTCGGGTCCGGCTCGGTGGTGCGCGGGGTGCGCCTCGCCCGGCTCACCCCGCGCCAGCCGTGGGCGCGCATAATTCGCTCCACCGTGCACCGGGCGACCGGGATGCCTTGGCGCTGAAGGTGCGCCCACATCTTGAGGCTTCCGTACAACAATTCCGGCGGGCGTTTTCCGTCGATGCCTGGTTCATAGATGCTGGCCAGGATCTCGGTGATGGTGGTGTCCCACAGCGCCCGCTTCGACGGTGCCGCGCTTCGGTGGGCCCAGTAGGTGCGCGGGGCGATCTGCACACCATGGACGGCCAGCGCCCGACAGATCGGTACGACCCCGTAAGCCTGCTTGTGCTTGTCGATGAATTGACAGATCAGCGGTGTCGCGGGTCGCACTCCCGCGCGAAGAAACCTGTTGCTGCTTTAAGTATTTCGACCGTTGACTCAAGCTCCTTGCATTTGCGGCGTAGATCCCGGATTTCACGCGCAGCATCGCTTGTCATGCCCGGCGCCACACCGGCGTCAACTTCGGCTTGGCGCACCCACTTGCGCAACGTCTCCGCGCTCATCCCCAACCGTGCCGAGATCGCCTTCATCGCCGCCCACTCGGTCTCGTAGTCGCCGGCATGCTCGCGGACCAACCGCACCGCCCTCGCCTTGGTGTTCTCGTCGTACCTGCTCGCCATCGTGCCAACCTTCCCTCAACAGAAGGTGTGCACGAAACCCGGGATGATTCATCCTGCCCCAATCCGGTATCAGTTGCGGGCGGCACGGCTAGCGCCCACGGCGTTAGTCCATGGATATTTGGAACGCTTGGGCAGTGCGCGTGACTTCCAACACGGTGTGGATGACGAACGAGCCCAAGCCTTGCGCGCTGAGGGACTCGACCCGACGATCCCGCGCGGGCATCCCCAGCAAACGACTGGGCCGCTCGCCATTGCGTGGTGCTCGGCAGTTGCCGTGCCGGCATCTTGAGATCGGCTCAGCCAGCCGGACGCTGCCCCGCCGCCAAAGCACCAGTGCGCGCGGCACGAATACGGCGAAATCAAATATGGAGAGTTACCAGTAGAACCGCTCCGTATCGGTTATCATGCTGTGCTGCAACGTATTACAGATGGGATTATTAGATGATAATCAGAGCGCCCTGTACTACATACTCGGGCAACCGTATTCGGCTCGGAGTCGCTGGAGTCCGAATACGCCTCGATGATATGCAGGTCAATCACCGGCGGCGCAACTACAGAAACGGTTCGAGGATTTCGTTAGTCACAGCACGCAAGTTCGATTGGATTGCGGGGTCGTAAGCCGCGCCATGAGCCCTGGCTTCACGCAAGCCGTCAAAGTAACGCCCCGTCACGGCCCCACCAGTTGGTTCAACAGCGAGGTTCATGACCGCTCTGACACCAGTCGCTATGGACGACATCGGCGGAACCCATGCTTGGCGGACCATGTGCGTATTCATCAACGACGCCGGGTGCAAGCAGTTGACGGTTATGGCATTGTCGGCAAGTTCTGCCGCCAAGTCGAAGGTGAACGCGACCAATGCGAACTTGCTGCGATAGTAGGCCCGCGTACCCGTGTAGTGGTGATCCATACGCAGATCTGCAAAGCTTATCGGCGCCTGTCCGGCGGATGCCACATTGACGATCCGTGCAGGTTCACCGTTTTTCAGACTGGCAACGAGTCGTCGAGCCAGGAGCGCAGGGGCGAGGTAATTGACGGCGAACCGCAGCTCGTGGCCGTCTGCGCTCAGGATGCGCTTGCGATACGGGGGTCGGCCGGGGCCTAGTCCTGCGTTGTTAATCAGCAGATGAATCGCTGCATGGTCTGAGCTGACCCTCTTGGCGAGGGCACGGGTTTGCTCCAACGAGCTGAGATCGGCCAGATAGGTGTCGACGCTGCCGCCCGCTGCCTGTATCTGACCGGCGATTTCCTGGGCACGCTCGGAATCGCGACCGTGCACCAGCACGTGCAAGCCCCGCTCGGCGAGCGCACGTGCGGCCGCCCGGCCAAGGCCGGAGGTAGCTCCCGTGATCAGGGCGACTCGGCTGTTCTCCATCACTTTCCCCGTCGTACCACGATAGGCGCATTCATCGCGCCGACCGCCTCGGCCACCGGCGGCGGGCGAAATCCATAGCCCATCACTGCTTTTAGCTCTCAGCGCATACCCTGCCTGACCGACCGGGCAGCGTCCACCGTCAACCCACGCCTGGCCGGCACATCATGGACGAATGTGGAGCAGCCCCTACTCCCCCGGCGGGGAACACGACGGAATTAAATATGGCGGGCTACCGGTCGAACCCGTCGTGAGCTGATTCGCCCCGATCCAGATCGCTGGATCAGCAGGTGACGTGAAGGACCGCGCAGACCTCCCGTCGCTTGAGGCCCGCGATGAGCCGGCAGGCTTGTTCCGTCGGGACAGCGACAAGGTCGATGTTTCGGTGCGTAGCCTCCGCCACCACCTCGGGCATGATCGGCAACGAGCCGTGGGCCCCGGTGCCGATGATCAACCGGGGTCCGCTCCACGGGAGCTCCTCGTCGGCCGAGAGCGGAGTGTGTCCGAACTCGTCGCGATAGGGCTTCGAGGGTTTCTTGCTCCGTTTGCGCACGGTACCTCGGTCGATGACGACGTCGTGTTCGTACGCTTGTCCCTCGACCTCGATCGACCCGAACCCACGGAGTCGCACATCCATCACAACTCCCTTCTGCGCGGGAATCCAACGCTTCGGAAACTACGCCCATTGCCAGTGCGCAGGAAGCCGGTACGCGCAACAGATGCAGAATCGGCGGGCTCCCTCCGCCGCCTACTTGTGATGCTGGTATCGAGACTCTGAAAGGTCCGCCTCTCATTGACAATGGCAGTACGGCCCCCCGGGGTTCAAGGGCAGCATTCCTGAGCAACCACGGGTTTGCGAAAACGTCTGCTGCGCAGCCGGGTTGAACGCGATCTGTTCGTCGCCGGCGAGTTGATAGTGCGCACATCACCGAAACCGGTTGCAGCGACGGAATTGGCACATGCCTTGGGCAGTTCTTAACCAATCGGCGCACCGAGGCCCGCGGGCGAGTCCGTGAAGTGAAGCTGAGACCCGAACAAGGGTGTTCCTTGCATG
>DASQSQ010000548.1:0-2102 GCA_035642315.1 Mycobacterium sp. | reverse complement strand
TTGTCGCCCATGTAGACCCAGACGATGCCGCCCATCTCCTGCACCGGATAAGCGCGCGCACGGATCCTGCCGCACGCCGGACTGTTCGGCTCGGTCAAATACGCCACACAGGTGCCAGCCCCGTCAAACGTCATCCCGTGATAGCGGCAGGTCAGCGTGCCCGGGCGAAACACCCCGACCTGCCCCAGCGACAACAACGCCGACCGATGCGGGCAGCGGTTTTCCAACGCCCGCGCCACTCCATCGCCGTCACGGAAAAACACCAGATTGTCCCCGGCCAGTGTCACCGGCACGACGCTGTTGTTTTTCAGTTGGCGGGTCTGCACCGCCGGATACCAATACTCCCGCAACCCCAAAAACGGGATCTTGTCCCAGTTGGCCCGCACATACTCCCACGGCACATCGGCCAGCGAGTGCGGCTTTTCGGCCGCCCCGTAGGGCAGCTTCCAAAATCGGTACATCGCCAGGCTGCTGCTGCGCAGCGGCTGCAGCCGCGGCACATCCAACCGCTCGCGCAGACCCGGCAGCAACCCCACCGCCCGACGCGCCGCCGCGCCGAGCTGATAGCCCAGCACCGTGCGGGCCCGCGTCAACATGCGCACCGGCGGCAACACCGCCGCCAGCTGCGCCTCGCTCACCGGTAACGGTCGCTCGCGTTGGTTGAGCTCATTAGCCATCTGAGCAGCATGGATGAGTTTTCGTGATGCCGACTCAGTAGGGCGATACTGCAATCTTGACGTCTTCTTCCCGATCGGTCATCGGCAAGGGCTCGCCGGCCTGACGAAACGCCGAAGTACTGGCGCCGCATCGTTCGGATGACGCCCCGCAAATCATGAAACCCGCTCCGACTCAAGGTCAGAGCGGGTTTTTCACGTGTGGAGCTAAGGGGACTCGAACCCCTGACCCCCACACTGCCAGTGTGAAAGAGACTGTTCTGGGCCGTTCCGCAGTGTCTCCAGAGTGGCGATCTGTCCAGCTAGATGAACAATTCTCATGCTGATGTGTCCCAGCGTGTGTTAGCGGGTCGTCGCGTGTTTTAGGACATCGCTAGGACACGACGAACGCGTGTTTGGAGTTTGTTGGCTCGCAGTTCTACACCCGGCTTGCACAGGCCTAATCGAAATTGCTGCGGTACGTCGTTACCGTCTTCGCGGGCTATTCGTCGCTGGTTCGGCGCCAAACCGGGACCACAACACAACGGTGCGCCGGCAGAAGTTTCCGCCGGGTTTGTGGGGCACACCCACGGGTCGGGCAGCCGGCTGGCGTGTGTAGGGGTCAGTGAGACTCGTGCGGACTGACGAAGGGGTGCAGACCGCTGGCTCGCAGGCGGGTCGTAGTCCGGATGCCGCTGTCATCGGCGACGGTAGGCATCCGTACGGCTAAATACGCCCACAACGGTGACTTGCTGCCGCTCGTCGTCAATTCTGTAGAGAACGCGGTAGGTGCCGCGGCGTGCGCTATAGCGATCATTCAGTGGTGGCCGGAGCTGCTTGCCCACCCGGCGCGGATTATCGAGCAGTGGACCGATGATGAACTCATAGGCAGCAAATGCGACCGATTCGGGAAGTTGCTCGGCCAGTTGCTTTTTCGCAGTCGGCGCAATGATCAGCTCATATCGCCGGTCGGTCACGTCCCAGCTCGGCGTGCTTGCATAGCTGCGGTCAGGCTGTCCAGGTCCTCCCCCTCGCCCCGGGCGATCTCAGCCTCGGCCTCGCCAAGGACACGCAGCGCCGTCGCGTCGGACAGCACTGCAATCGTTTCCTCAAGTGATTCCAGATCGTCGACGGCAAGAAGAACCGCCGTGGGGCGTCCGTGCACCGTTACCGTGATCCGGTCGTGCTGCTCGCCGACACGGGCCACCAACTCCGACAGATGCGCCTTCACCTCGGCCAGTGAGCTGACTTCCGACATAGTCATAATTATGACCAAACCGTGAGTCTGTGTCCACGGACTTCTGTACGTGCGGCTCTCGTGGGACAGATTTGGTCAAACCGAGTGTTCAACATCGCGGCGGACTTCTTGGCCGACGTAGCCGGCGGCCGGGCCACGTTCTGAACTGGCGATTCTCGGGGTGGCCAGGGCCGGGATCGAACCGGCGACCT
>DASQSQ010000547.1:0-2753 GCA_035642315.1 Mycobacterium sp. | reverse complement strand
TCAACCATTCGATTCCCGACGCGCTGGCCATCGCGGTGCGCACCGCCGCCGGAACCGTGTTGCACACCGGCGACATCAAGCTCGACCAGCTGCCGCTGGACGGACGCCCCACTGACCTGCCGGGTATGTCCCGGCTCGGCGACGCCGGTGTGGACCTGTTCTTGTGCGACTCGACCAACGCCGAGATTCCCGGCGTCGGGCCGTCGGAAAGTGAAGTCGGTCCGACGCTGCACCGGCTGATTCGGAGCGCCCATGGCCGTGTCATCGTGGCGTGTTTCGCCTCCAATGTCGATCGCGTGCAGCAGATCATCGATGCAGCGGTGGCGTTGGGCCGGCGGGTGTCATTCGTCGGGCGGTCAATGGTGCGCAACATGGGCATCGCCCGGGAGTTGGGTTTTCTGCGGGTCGAGGATTCCGACCTGATCGACATCGGTGCCGCAGAGATGATGTCGCCCGAACAGATTGTGCTGATCACCACGGGAACTCAGGGTGAGCCGATGTCGGCGCTGTCGCGGATGTCCCGCGGCGAGCATCGCAGCATCACGCTGACCGCCGAGGACCTCATCATCCTGTCGTCGTCGCTTATACCGGGCAACGAGGAAGCCGTCTACGGCGTCATCGACTCGTTGGCTAAGATCGGATCCCGGATCGTCACCAATCAGCAAGTCCGCGTGCATGTTTCGGGACACGCCTATGCGGGCGAACTGTTGTTCCTGTACAACGGGATACGGCCGCGTAACGTCATGCCGGTGCATGGCACGTGGCGGATGCTTCGCGCGAACGCCAAGCTCGCCGCCAGCACGGGCGTGCCGGAATCGTCGATTGTATTGGCGGAGAACGGCGTTAGTGTCGACCTGATTGCCGGCAAGATCGGCATCTCCGGTGCGGTGCCGGTCGGCAAGATGTTCGTCGACGGGCTCATCACCGGTGACGTGGGCGATATCACGTTGGGCGAGCGGCTCATTCTGTCGTCGGGTTTCGTCGCGGTGACCGTGGTAGTGCGGCGGGGGACCGGGCGTCCGGCGGGCGCACCGCATCTGCACTCGCGTGGCTTTTCCGAAGATCCCAAGGCGTTGGAGCCGGCCGTCCGTAAGGTTGAAGCAGAGCTGGAATCGTTGGCGGCCGAGAACGTCACTGACCCGGTCCGGATCGCGCAAGCGGTCCGCCGCACGGTCGGCAAGTGGGTGGGGGACACCTATCGCCGGCAGCCGATGATCGTGCCAACAGTTATCGAAATCTGATCTGTTGCAGTGCGTTTCCCCGACCCGGTCGGTGCTCAGTAGGGAAAGAACAAATCCATCGGGCTCAAGAACGAGTGAAAGTCGACCATGAGGGGAATGTCCCCGAAGGGCGTAGCCAAAGTATCCGCCAGCGTGTCCGGGCCGCCGGCTGTCGTCGGCGCGATGTCGGAATAGAAGTTCTCGAAACCGCTTCCGAGGTTGAGGACGTCGTATATCGATCCGACCGGTGGGGCGCTGGTGCCGCTGACGGGGCTGGTGACAAGGAGTTCCTGGTTCGCGAAGCCCATCGCATTCGTTATCACGTTGCTATCAGCGTCGAACGACCCGGCCGGGAGCGTGTTGGTGGGGTCGGTGTTGAAGACTTCGTTCAGGTGCACGCTGTTAAAAAGGCTACTGGTATCTGGCAGCGATCCATTGACGCCACTGAGCCCAGATACCGCGGTGACTGTTGAAGGTTGCGACACATCGTGGGAGAACCCGAAGAACGCAAAGGGTTGAGTGGGATCGAATCCGATGGTGTCGTCGGCGGGGGTGACTGGTGGCGGGTCCGCAGGGTCGAAGGGGAAGAACGAATACGTGGAGCCCAAGTACGCGTGGAAGTCGACCATGATGGGAATGTTGCCGAAGGGCGTTACCAAGGTATCCGAGAGCGCATCCGTGCCGCCGGGTGTCGCCGGCGCGACGTCGGAGTAGACATTCTCAAATCCGTTACCGATGTTGTTGATCTCGTACACCGAGCCGACCGGCGGGGCGCTCCCAACGGAGCTGGTGACGGCGAGTTCGGAGAAGCCCGGGCCCGACATATGCGCTAGAACGTTGTCGTCTGCCTGGAACGACCCGGCCGCGGTGTCGAAGGAGACGGTCTGATGAACGCTCTGATAAAGAGGCGGGATCGCAGCTATATCAGTGACCGTCGGTTGCGATTCGGTGGGCTCGAACCCAAAAAACTCCTGGAAGAACGGGTTGAAAAACGCGGATGCCTCGGTGGTGGCGTCGGTCGAGGTCGACGGATCTAGAAGGTCAGTCGACTGATCAGTGCCGCCATACAGGAAGAACGAATCCGTGGGGTCTACGAACGCGTGCAAATTCGTCATGAGCGGGATGTCCCCGAAGGGCGTCACCAACGTGTCGGAGAGCGTGTCTGTGCCGCCGGGCGTTGTCGGGATGTCGGCGTAGACATTCTCAAAGCCGCCGCCGATGTTGATGACGTCATAGACCGATCCGACCGGCGGGGCGCTGGTGGCGTCGTCGGAGCTGGTGACGAGGAGCTCGGCGCTGGCAGGTCCGAACGCACTCGTGATGACTTCGTCGTCAACCTGAAACGACCCGGCGGAAAGCGTGCCGGCAGAGGCGGTCTGGAAGATCTCGGTTTCGTGGATGCTCTGAAAGATTGGCGGTTCCCCGGATACCGAATAAACCGTTGCTGGTTGCGACGAATCGCGTTCGAACCCAAAGAATTCCTGGAACAGTGGGTCGAAAATGGAGGAGTCGGAAGCGTCGTCGGCGAAGGCG
>DASQSQ010000546.1:0-2265 GCA_035642315.1 Mycobacterium sp. | reverse complement strand
CGCTGGTGGATCTGTTCGGTGATTTCCGGGGCCGAGATACTGCCGGCGTCGATGCAGTGCGTCGCACCGAAATCCGATGCGACATCGAGTCGCTCGGTGAGCTTGTCGATGACGATGACCTCCGCCGCACCCGCGGTGCGCGCGACGGCGGCGGCGTTGATACCCAGCCCACCGGCGCCCTGGATGACGACGGTGTCGCCCAGCCGCACGTCGCGCAGCGCGAACAGCACTTGCGCCAGCGCACAATTGAGCGGCGCGACCGCTTCGTCGGCGAGGTCCTCGGGCACTTTGTACAGCGGCTGCCATCGGGTGGTGTAGTAGTACTCGCCGTGCGCGCCGACGAAATGTGGCGCTTGGTCGTGGGTGCGGAATTCGCCCGCCATCAGGTTCTGGCAGGCGTGCGGCCGGCCGCGTGCGCATGCGTGACATTGCCCGCACAGCCAGAAGTAGGGCGTGACGACACGGTCGCCCACCGCCAGCGGCTTGCCGGTCGCGTCGGTGGTCAGTCCCTCACCGAGTTCGGCTATTTCGCCGACCATTTCGTGGCCCATCGCGAACGGGTAGAACAGCGGGAGCTCGCCGCGGAAGATGTGCAAGTCGGATCCGCAGATTCCGGCCATCCGCAGTTTCAGCGCGGCGGTACCCGGTGCCGGCGTGCTGAGCGGAAACTCGGCGAGCTCAATCGGCCCGCCGACTGCGGTCAGCAATGCGATCTTCGGCATGACGGTCTTCCCTAGCTGTCCGGCGCGAGAATCAGACCGCTGGTGGGCACCCCGGTGCCCGACGTGACGAGTACGTGCTCGACGTTGTCGACTTGGTTATACGAGGTTCCGCGTATTTGGCGCACGCCCTCGGTGATGCCGTTCATCCCGTGGATGTAGGCCTCGCCGAGCAGTCCGCCGTTGGTGTTGATCGGTAGTTCCCCACCGAGCGACAGCCGCTCGACGGTGGCGAAGTCCTTGGCTTCGCCGCGCCCACAGAATCCGAGCTCTTCGAACTGGGTGAACACAAACGGGGTGAAATGGTCATAGATGAAGGCGGTTTGGATGTCCTGCGGCTTCAAGCCCGAATCGCGCCACAGCCGATTCGCGACCACGCCCATCTCCGGCAGGCCGGTGATGTCGTCGCGGTAGTAGCTGGTCATCATTTCACCGTTAGCGGCCGCGCCTTGGGCGGCAGCGGTGATGATCGCCGGCGGCCGCCGCAGGTCGCGGGCGCGTTCGGCGCTGGTGACCACCAGCGCGACGCCGCCGTCGCTTTCCTGGCAGCAATCAAGCAGTCGCAGAACCGGTTCGACGATCCAACGGGATTTCTGGTGGTCTTCCAGTGTGATCGGACGCTGGTAGAACCACGCGTCGGGGTTCTTGGCCGCGTGCAGACGGTCCACGACGGCGATGCGGCCGAAGTCCTCGTTGGTGACTCCGTACGTCGACATGTAGCGCTGCGCGTGCATCGCGACCCAGGCCGCGGGAGTGAGCAATCCGAACGGCGCGTAGTGGGCCATGAACAGCGGGGTCTCCGCACTGGTGCGTCCGCTGCCACCGAAGCGAAAGCCGGAACGCTCGTTGAAGGCGCGCCAGCACACCACTACATCGGCGACGCCAGACGCGACGGCCATCGCCGCGTGTACGACCGTGCCTGCCGCCGCGCCACCGCCGTGGTGTACGCGGGAAAAGAAGCTCAGGTCCCCGATGCCCACGTTTCGAGCGATGTCGATCTCGTCACTGGAGTCCATCGTGAAGGTGACCATGCCGTCGACATCGCTGGGCGCCAAGCCGGCATCGTCGAGTGCGGCAGTGACCGCTTCGCACGCCAATTGCAGCTCGCTGCGCCCGGATTCCTTGGAGAACTCGGTCTGGCCGATGCCGACAATGGCGCAGTTGCCGGGCAGCGAGCCGCTCATGCTCTGTCCCCCTCGAAGGCACCGTTCAGCAGGCTGAGAACCGCGGTGCCGGAGACGTGATCGCCAAGGCTGTTGGATGCCTTGAAGGTCACCTCGACGAAGTTCTCACCTTCCGAGCCTTTGGTTTTGCCGGTCACAGTGCCGGTGAAGCGTAGCGGGTCGTCCGGGAAGCACGGCACGCCGAGGCGAATCGACAGCCTCGTGACCATCGCTTCGGGTCCGGCCCAGTCGGTGAGGAACCGCACGCAATAACCGTTGGAGGTCAAAATGTTCATGAACAAGTTGGGCGAGCCCTGCTTGTTGGCGTAGTCGCGGTCGTGGTGCACCGGCATGAAGTCACGCGATGCGATCGCCCCGGCGAC
>DASQSQ010000545.1:0-4522 GCA_035642315.1 Mycobacterium sp. | reverse complement strand
GTACCGCGGCCTGCGGTCGCCGCACAAGCTCAAAATGGGCGTCTCGGGCTGCGCCCGCGAATGCGCGGAGGCCCGCGGCAAGGACGTCGGCGTGATCGCCACCGAGTCCGGCTGGAACCTGTACGTGGGCGGCAACGGCGGCATGACGCCGAAGCACGCCCAGTTGCTCGCTTCCGACCTCGACGACCAGACGCTGGTCCGCTACATCGACCGCTTCCTGATGTACTACATCCGCACCGCGGACCGGTTGCAGCGCACCGCACCGTGGATCGAGGGGCTCGAGGGTGGCCTGGACCGGCTGCGCGAGGTAGTCATCGACGACTCACTGGGCTTGGCAGCGGAATTCGAAGCCGCGATGGAGCGGCACGCGTCGGAGTACTCCTGCGAGTGGAAAGCCGTGCTCGACGACCCCGACAAGCTGTCCCGGTTCGTGTCATTCGTCAATGCGCCCGGCGCGCCCGACCCCACCGTCGAGTTCACCGAGAAGAACGGGCGCAAGATTCCCGTGCTGATCGGCACGCCCGCGTTCCCGTCCCGTCAATTCACCGATACGTCAGGAGTTTCGCGATGACGAAGAAATCCCACCAGATATCCCGCATCGACCGCTGGCGAGGTGACTGGACGGCGGCGTGCAGGCTGTCCCGCCTGCAGCCGTTGCGCGGCGTGGCGGTGCTGCTACCGGACGGCGCTCAGGTCGCGCTGTTTCGGCTGGCCGACGACACCATCCGGGCCGTCGGCAACATCGACCCGATCGGCCGCGCCGCGGTGCTGTCCCGCGGCATCGTCGGCGACCGCGGCGGATTCCCCGTCGTGCAGTCGCCGTTGAAGAAGCAGGCGTTCAGCCTGCTCGACGGCCGATGCCTGGATGCCCCGGGGGTATCCGTCCCGGTCTACGACACCCGAATCGCGATCGACAGCACCGTTTTCGTCGCCAACTCCCCCGACATCCGGTTCGGCTACCGCAGCCCTGGGCTGTCCGCCTGACCGACGGGCGCGAGCACGTCGGCGTGCCGGCGCCGCAGGCAGGCGAGCCGGACCACCGCGGGATGCGAGCCCAGCGGCGCGCCCACCACGTCGGCGCCCGCCTCGTGCAGCCGGCCCTGAAACAGGCCCTCTGCCAACAGGTATGAGGCCACCGCCACCCGGGAGGCACCTGCCCGGCGCGCCCGGGCCACCGCCTCGGGCACCGACGGGTAGCCGCTGGAGCCGTCGCGGCACTGCGCGGCGAAGGCGATGGACACCCGGCTGCCGACCAGCGCGGACAGCATCGCGGCCGTAATCGCAATGTCGCCCTGCGCGTGCTGGTCGCTGGTCCCGGCGGCGGCCAGGACCACGTGATCGTCGGGGCGCCAACCCGCCTCGAGCAACCGGTCGAGCATCGCGCGAGTCAGCTCCGACGACGGCCCGAGCGCGGGCGTCACCGTGACCGCCGGATGCCCGGACGCCGCGACGTGTCGCGGCACGTCGACGCGGACGTGGTAGCCGCTGGACAGCAACGCGGGCACGAGCACGGTCGGCTCGTCGCGCAGGGTCCGCAGCACTTCGTCGGGGGCCGGGCCGAGGACATCGACGAACGCCACCCTCACCGTCTCGTCCAGGACGCCGGCCATTGCCGCGGCGAGATCGCCGATCATCCTGACGCCGTGCGGATTTCGGGTTCCGTGCGCCACCAACAGCGTGCTCATCTCAGGTGTCCGATGCCGAGTCGTCGGGCATGTAGTCCACAGCGAGGCGATACCCGCGTTTCACCGCGGTGGCGATGAGCTCCCTGGCGCCGAGCGCGGAGCGCAGCCGGTTGACGGCGGTCTCGACCACATGCGGGTCGTCACCGCCGAGGGCCTCGAGCATCACGTCGCGGGAGACCACCGCGCCCGGTACCCGCGCCAGCAGTTTGAGCAGGGTCAGCGAGTTGGGTGACAGCTCGCGCACCTCTCCGTCGACGACAGCGCACGCCGCGTGGACACCGAGGGTGTGGCCGGCAACGGTGAAATCCGGTTTACGGCAGGGAAGTTCGTCGGCGACGAGGCGGGCTAGCGCGCCGAGCCGCATCCGCTCGGGCTGCACCGACGGCACCCCGATGTTGTCCAGCGGGCGCGCGGTCACCGGCCCGACGCAGAACGGTGTCACCGTCGTCGTCAGGGCGTGTATCACCGACTCGATGAGCTGCAGCTGGCCGGCCCGCATCAGGAATGACGCGGCCGCGGGCGCGGACGTGAACGTGAGGGCGTCGACGCCGCTCCGCGCAACCTTTTCGATCAGTGCGTCGAGTTCGGCGAGGTCCGCGGGCAGCTCCCAGCGATAGACCGGGACGGTGACCAGGATGGCGCCACGCTCGGCAAGGGCGTCGGGGAACCCCGGGGTGGGGTTCCAGTCGTCGGTGACGCCGTGCAGTTGCACCGCGACCCGTTTGCCGTGCAAGTCGTCGGTGCTCAGGTGCACCAGCACCTCGTCGGAGGATTCGGAGGCCGGCGACCACTCCTCGCGCAGGCCTGCCGTGCGCAGGGCACCGGTGGCCTTGGGCCCGCGGGAGATCACCCGGGCGCCGCGCAGCGCGTCCAGCAGCTCGTCGGCAAGCCCCCAGCTGCCGGCCGCCGCCACCCAGCCGCGGAAACCGATGCCGGTGGTGGCGATGAGCACGTCGGGCGGCGTCGCGATCACGTCTTCTGTGGCGTCGCGCAGCCGCGCGTCATCGGGGAGCGGCACCATGTGGATGGCCGCGGCGGCCACGACGTCAGCACCGCGGCGGTGCAGCATGGCCGTGAATTCGTCCACGCGCCGAGACGCGGTGATAGCGACGGTAAACCCCGTGAGCGACGTCGCGTCGGCGGTGGTCATACCGTCGCTGCCTGCCGTGAAGCGAGGCGCCGACACCTGATCAATGGTAGGTGACCCCCTAAGCACGGGCTGTGACCAATGTGGGCTGAGCTGCGACGGAGCCGGACGGCATCCGCACGTACACACGCAAGGTGACCAACGCCGCGATCGCGTAGAAGGCGGCGAAGTCCCAGAAGGCGACGGTAGCCGTGCCGTGCGCGAGATACGAGCTGCGCAACATGAGATTGATCACCACACCGCCCAGGCCGCCGACCGCGCCCGTGATGCCGATCACCGCACCCGACATCGAGCGGGAGTAGTCGGCCCGGGTCTTCTCGTCGGCCTCCAGCGACCGCGACGCCGCCTCGAAGATCGACGGGATCATCTTGTACACCGCGCCGTTGCCGATGCCGCTGAGCAAGAACAGGATGACGAAGCCGATCACTTACCAGGTCATGGTCGCGGCGGTGGTGTGGTGACCCGCGAGCGTGGCGGTGACCGCGAGGATTCCGACGCCGCCGATCATGCCGACGAACGCCCACAGCGTGACCGGCCCGCCGCCGGCCCGGTCGGCGAACCGGCCGCCGTAAACCCTTGCGACCGAACCGAGCAACGGCCCGATGAAGGCGATTTCGGCGGCATGCAACGAAGCCTGTGCCGCGCTTTGCCCGCCCGCGGCGAACGAAATCTGCAGCACCTGGCCGAAGGCGAACGAGAAGCCGATGAACGAGCCGAAAGTGCCGATGTAGAGCAGGCTGACCAGCCAGGTGTGGCGATTGCGCAGCGCGGCGCGCATGGCGCGGGTGTCGACGGACACGATGTCGAGGTTGTTCATGTATCGGGCCGCCCCGATCCCGGCAACGACCAACGCCACCAGGTAGAACGCGCACACCCAATACGGCTGCCGGTTGCCCGCGATCGCGATCACGAACAGCCCGACCAGCTGCACAGCGGGAACACCGATATTGCCGCCGCCCGCGTTGATCCCCAACGCCCAGCCCTTCAGGCGCTGCGGGAAGAACGCGTTGATGTTGGTCATCGACGACGCGAAGTTGCCGCCGCCGAGGCCGCACAGCGCGGCGCAGGCCAGGTAGACCCATAGCGGCCGGCCGGGCTCAGCGAGCACCACGATTGTCGCGACGACCGGCAGCACCAATACGCCCGCGGTGAAAACAGTCCAGTTGCGACCGCCGAACCGCGCGGTCGCCATCGTGTAGGGCAACCGCAGCGCCGATCCGACCAGGGTCGCGGTGGCGGCGACCAGGAACTTGTCGCCCGCCGTCAGCCCGTATACCGATTGGGGCATGAACAGCACCATCACCGACCACAGCGACCACACCGAGAATCCGACGTGCTCTGCTGCGACGGACCACAGCAGGTTGCGTCGCGCGATGGCCTCGCCGCGCGCCTGCCATGCGGCTCGGTCTTCCGGGTCCCAACCTGTGATCGTGTGCGATCGCGCCACTGGGCTCTCCTAGGTTCTTCCCCGAATTTCTCGGCCGTTCGAGTCGACGGTAGGGATGCGATGTTGCTGCCCGGCTCCCCGCGGTGTCGCCGTCGTGAAATCGCCCTCACGCCCGCTCGATATGCGTCGTGAGCGGGTCCGGCGTAGCAGGTGGCGCGCGGCGAATCGGCGCGAATCGGGTGCGCCCGCTTGATCGTCGTCCTGGCCGGGGTCGATAGCCAGCGAGGTAAACGCAGTAGCCCA
>DASQSQ010000544.1:0-5696 GCA_035642315.1 Mycobacterium sp. | reverse complement strand
CAACGACCTGCTGCTGCCGGTGGTCAAGGGGGTGGGCTCGGAGCGCGCCTACGAGCTGCTCACGCTGTCCCTGCAGACCTACGGCGGCTCGGGCTTCATCCAGGACTTCCCGGTCGAGCAGTACATCCGGGACGCCAAGATCGACAGCCTCTATGAGGGCACCACCGCGATCCAGGCGCAGGATTTCTTCTTCCGCAAGATCGTTCGCGATCACGGGGTGGCGTTGCAACATCTGGTCTCGCAGATCGAGGCGTTCATCGAGAGCAAAGATGCTCGGCCCGAACTCGCCGACGCCCGCATACGGCTGACCACCGCACTCGACGACCTGCAGGCCTGGGTCAACACCATGACCGGCTATCTGGTCGATTCTCAGCAGAGTGCGCGCGAACTCTACCGAGTGGGCCTGGAGTCGGTGCGCTTCCTGCTCGCCGTCGGCGATCTGCTGATCGGATGGCTGTTGCTTCGGCACGCCGAGGTCGCGCTGGTCGCACTCGACCGCGACCCGGCAGCGGCCGATCGATCTTTCTACAACGGAAAAGTGGCTGCGGCAAAGTTTTTCGTCAACAACATGCTGCCGCGACTGACCGCCGATCGCGGAATCGCCGCCAATGTCGACCTGGCGATCATGGACCTTCGCGAAGAAGCGTTCTAACCGGTTGCGGTCTACGCGTCGATCTCGACGGCGGCGGCTACTTGCCTCCAGAGGACGTCGACGACGCTGTCGGGCCGCGGACGCGGGGTGCGGCTCAGCGCGGTAACCATCACTCGTTGCATTGCCCCGAACATCGCTGCGCCGGCCAATTCGGGATCGACGGATGATGGAAGTTCACCACGCTTCTGGCCGCGACGAATGTTGGCGGCCGCGCGCTTGACGACCCTTTCAATGTGCCGGTTCTCCGTTAACGCCACCTCGGGTTCGCGAGATAGCTGGGTGTAGATCACAACCGCGGCAGGATCGGTGTAATGGAAGTGCACACCTTTTTCCAGGCGAATGCGTTCGTGGCGCGCCCAGCTGCCCTGATCCTCGAGATCGATGTTGATAACCTCGGCGGCCAGACGGTTGAAGAAGTCGTCCAGCAGTGCGCTAACAAGTCCGGCTCGTGACCCGAAGTAGCGATTAACCAGGCTCGGCACGACGCCCGCAGCCTCTGCGACCCAGGCGATCTCGAGATGCCCGTCGTTGGCGATCGCGATGTCGCGGGCACAGGCGAGCAAGCGTTCGCGGGTCGCACGCCCCTTCTGCGTCCTCGGTCCGGCGATAGTCGTCACGGCCGAAGCGTATCAAAAAAACAAATTGACTTCACTTCAATTTCGGAATATCGTTTGGCTGAAGTCAGCCATCGAGCCGTCAGGAGGCGCATCGTGAGTCGCTCGGCGGAGGCGTTGGTCGCAGACGATGTGCAGATAGTGCGGCGCGTGCTCGCTCATATCGACGCGGGCACCACCGATGAAGGTGAGACGTGGCGAGAACCGGTCGAAAACTACCTCGACCCAGCAAGATTCGCGGACGAACTGCGCTTGCTGCGTTCGCTTCCCAGCGTGTTCATTCCGTCGGCGGCCATCCCGAACCCGGGCGACCACGTCGAGCGGGTCTGTTTCGGGACGCCACTGTGCGCGGTTCGTGGCAACGATGGGCGTGCGCGCGTATTCCGCAACGCGTGCCGCCACCGCGGGATGCCTCTCGTCGAGGGCACCGGGTGCTCGCATGCTCTGGTGTGCCGTTACCACGGCTGGACCTATCGCCTCGACGGCTCACTTGCCCATGTTCCCCATGCGGACGCGTTCCCAGAATTGAATATGTCAGCTCGTGGCCTCGTGGAGGTCACGAGTGAGGAGGTCGGTGGCCTCATCGTCATCGGTGCAGTGGATCCCACTGCAGATCAGAGTTCGATGGCAGCACTGAGCGATGGGAGCCCTTGGCGCGACAAACTGTTGCCCGCCGAGCGGATGGCCGGCGAAAACTCTGTTGTGCTGCAGATCAATTGGAAAGTGCTCGTCGAGCAATTTCTGGAGGGCTATCACATTCGCTCAACCCACCACAAAACGTTCTTCCCGTTGCAGTACGACGATCTGAACGTGGTGGAGACGTTTGGTCCGAACAGCCGAATCACTTTCCCATTCCGCAACATAGAGAGACTCCGAGACCGCCCGGAGTCGCTGTGGACAATTGAGCGGCGCGCGACGTTTGTCTATCAGCTGTTCCCGAACGCGATGTTGGCGACGTTTCCGGATCAGGTGATCGTGATCGTGGTCGACCCAATCGATGTCGACCACTCGCGAATTGCCACCTATAACCTCTCCACACCAGAGATTGCGGAAGCCCAACACGGCGACGCCGGGACTTCCCTGCTCCAACGGGGTGTGTTGGAAGACAACGAAATGTCGGCCGGTGTGCAGCGCGGCCTACGCGCCGGCGCCAATGCCTTCGTCGAGTTCGGACGGCATGAAAGCGCTATCGGGCACTTTCACGCCGCTCTCAATGAACGCCTTGCGCTATTAAGTTAGCTGTCGAGGGTGTAGCCCATGGGCATCAGCACGCTCTTCTGCTGGGTGAAGTGTTCGACACCCTCCGGGCCGTTCTCGCGGCCGATGCCGGAATTCTTGTAGCCGCCGAACGGACAACACGGGTCGAAGGCGTACCAGTTGATCGCGTACGTCCCGGTGCGGATCTTCTCCGAGATCTCAATGCCGTGCGGCACATTGGTGGTCCACACGCTGCCGGCCAGGCCGTACACCGAATCGTTGGCGATCTTGATCGCTTCTTCCTCGGTGTCGTAGGGGATGATGCTCAGCACCGGCCCAAAGATCTCTTCCTGGGCGATCGTCATCTTGTTGTCGACATCAGCGAACACCGTGGGCTGCACGAAGAAGCCGTTGTCCAGCCCTTCGGGACGGCCGCCACCGGTCACCAGCCGTGCGCCCTCCTCGATGCCCTTGGCGATGTAGCCCTCGACGCGGGCGCGCTGTTTCTCCGAGATCAGCGACCCGATCTGCGCGGCCGGGTCCGACGGCGTGCCGACCGGCAGCGCCTGCACGAAGTTGCTTACCGCGTCGACGATTTCGTCGTAGCGCGAGCGCGGTGCCAGGATGCGGGTCTGAGCGACGCAGGCCTGCCCGGTGTTCATGATGCCGGAGAACACCAGCATCGGGACCGACGCGGCCAGGTCGACGTCGTCGAGGAGGATGGCCGCCGATTTGCCGCCGAGTTCCAGGGTGCACGGCTTGAGCATCTCCGCGGCACGGCGGCCGATCTCCTTGCCGACGCCCGAGCTGCCGGTGAAAGAGAAGACGTCGATGTCTCGATTGGACGTCAGCGCCTGGCCGGTCTCGATCCCGCCGGGCAGCACCGAAAGCACACCCTCTGGCAGGCCGGCCTCGGCGAACACCTCCGCCAAAGCATTGGTGCTCAAAGGGGTTTCGGCGGCCGGCTTGAGCACCACGGTGCAGCCGGCCAGTAGCGCGGGGCCCAACTTGTTGATCGCCAGAAACAGCGGCACGTTCCACGCCACGATCGCGCCCACCACACCGAGCGGCTCGCGATGCACGATGGTCTGTCCGTAGCCGCCGTTACGGACCTCCTGCCACTTGACCTGGTCGACGGCGGGGCCGGCGAAGAAGTTCATCGCGCCGATCCCGCTCATCCACTGCATCGTCTCGACAGAGGTCGGTGGCTGACCGGTCTCGAGGCCGAGCAGCTTGGTGAAGCCGTCCTTGCGCTCCTCCATCAGCTTGAGCGCGTTGGCGATGACGGCCGCGCGGTCTTTCGGCGGCGTCGTGGGCCAGGGGCCGCTGTCGAACGCCGCGCGCGCCGCAGCGACGGCGGCGTCGACGTCAGCGGCCGCCGCCATCGGCACCTTGCCGACGTACTCGCCGGTGGCCGGGCAGTGCACCTCGATGACTTCGGAGGTCGACGGCTCCGTCCACTTGCCGCCGATGAAGAGTTTGTCGTATCCGGTTTTGGCGTCGTCGCTCATGGCCGCCACCCTACCCAAGCCAAAGCAAAACGAGAACATGTTTCATTCTCGGGGTTGGAGCACCAGCACGAGATTGCTCACCAGGAACTCCCGTAGCACCGGCACCGACGTCAGCCACCACGCCCATCGAGGGTGATAGCGGGGGAATGCAGCTGCCAACGTCCCGGTGTGCTCGGCCCAGCTCAGACCCTCGGCGGCGGACACCGCGAACAACGACGACCCGTAGTTGTTCTTCGCTGGATGGCCGTGTTTGCGGGTGTAACGCGCCGCGGCGCGCGCCCCGCCGAAATAGTGCGTCAGCCCCATCTCGTGGCCACCGAACGGGCCGAGCCAGACCGTGTAGGACAGCACCGCCAGGCCGCCCGGCCTGGTCACCCTCAGCATCTCGCCGCCGAGCTGCCACGGCCGGCGCACATGCTCGGCGACGTTCGACGACAGGCAGATATCCACCGAATCATCGGCGAACGGCAGCGCCATGCCGGACGCCCGGACGAAGGTGTCCGCTGTTCCCGCGAAAGATGGTCCGGCGGCGTGCATTTCAGCTGGATCCGGCTCGACGCCGATATAGCAAACACCGGCGTCGGCGAACGCAGCGGCGAAGTACCCCGGCCCGCCGCCGACGTCGAGCAGCGTGCGACCTGCCGGAGATTCGCCGTGGGCGGACCGCCAGAGGTCGCTCACCAGCGCCACCGTGTCGGTGGCCAGCGCGCCGTAGAACCGGCCCGGGTCTGGCTGCTCGTAGCGGAACGCCGACAGCAGCCGCATCGACCGGCGCAGGGTCGCTCGCTGCGCAAACAGGTCGGTCACGGCCACCTGGCCAACCCTACGACCGGGCCCTGGCTAGGCTGACACGATGTCTGGCGTGCGCTCGGTGTTGTTGCTGTGCTGGCGCGATACCGGCCACCCACAGGGCGGTGGCAGCGAAACCTACCTGCAGCGCATTGGCGCCCACCTGGCCGCCTCCGGTGTCGCGGTCACGTTGCGCACTGCCCGCTATCCCGGCGCGCCACGTCGTGAAGTCATCGACGGTGTGCGGATCGACCGCGCGGGTGGGCGCTACTCGGTATATGTGTGGGCGCTGCTGGCGATGGCGACGGCCAGGCTCGGGATGGGGCCGCTGCGGCGGGTCCGGCCGGATGTGGTGGTCGATACCCAGAATGGCTTGCCGTTTCTGGCCCGGCTGGTTTATGGCCGCCGCGTCGCGGTGCTGGTCCACCACTGCCATCGCGAGCAGTGGCCGGTAGCAGGTCCGGTACTCGGCCGGCTCGGCTGGTTCGTGGAGTCGCGGTTGTCGCCGCGGGTGCACCGCCGCAACCAATATGTGACGGTGTCGCTACCGTCGGCGCGCGACTTGACTGGTCTTGGTGTCGCCAGCGATCGAATCGCGTTGGTGCGCAATGGTCTTGACGAGGCGCCCGAGGCATCTTTGCGTGGCGCCCGGGCGGGCAACCCGCGGGTGCTGGTGTTGTCCCGGTTGGTGCCGCACAAGCAGATCGAGGACGCGTTGGCTGCGGTGGCGCAGTTGCAGGCGTCGATACCCGGGCTGCATCTCGACATCGTCGGCGGCGGGTGGTGGTGGCAGCGCTTGGTCGGTCACGCATCCCGGCTGGGCATCAGCGACGCGGTGACGTTCCACGGCCATGTCGACGACGTCACCAAACACCATGTCATGCAACAGTCTTGGGTGCATGTGCTGCCCTCGCGCAAAGAGGGCTGGGGCCT